>JBFFIS010000122.1:0-6902 GCA_041556375.1 Desulfurivibrionaceae bacterium
AAAGAGGTCCGAGACGTTGAAAGCAGGGCCCTGGCCGAAAATAGCGGCGGCCATTCTGACGAGGTAGTCACGGAACTCAGGCTGCTACGCCAGACACTGGAGGAAATTGCCGGTAAAATGGGAGGAGCACTGCCAGCGGGGGCAGCAAAAGACAACGGGGCACAGATAACCGGCCCGGTGGTAAAACTTGACCTTGACGAGTTGCTGACAAACTCGCCTCAGGCGGAGTAAGCCATCTGCCGGCAGGATTGACATCATGGAAAAACGCAGCGTCGACGACATTGTCGCTACCATTGAAAAAATCCCCACCCTGCCGGAGGTGTCCGGTGAGGTGCTCAGTGCCCTCAATGAAGAAGATGTGCACATCGAGAAGATCACCCGGCTGATCGAGTCTGATCCGGCCCTGGCCACTCAGATTCTCAAGGTCGCCAACTCTCCCTTCAGCGGCACCATCAGCACGGTTAGTTCTGTCAGCCATGCCATTGTCATTCTTGGCCTGGGCGAGGTCAAATCGTTGTTGCTGGTCTTTGCCGTCCAGCAATTCTTTGCCGAATCAGAGGGGGAACAATTTTACCGCAAGAGGCTCTGGAACCACTCCATAGTCAGCAGCCACATCGCCCGCTTTCTGGCCCGCCACTTTCACTGCGACTCTGACGATACCCTGTTTTTATCGGCCCTGATCCATGATGTCGGTAAGATTGTCGCCGACCAGTATTTCCATGATGAGTTCCGGCGCATCATTGACTATATCGAGACCAACCACACCACCTTCAGCAAGGCGGAAAAAGAAATCCTCGGCGCCACCCATTACCAGATCGGCGCCAAACTTCTCCAGCAGTGGGCTTTCCCTCGGCAGGTCATCATGCAGGTCTTCCATCACCATGCCCCCTGGCAGGAACAAAACTTCCTCATCGGCTCAATGATCACCTATCTCGCCAACATCTTTGCCAAACTGGCCGGCTATCCCTGCCTGCCCCAGGAAAAAGTGATCGATATCGACCAGTTTGCCAAATCAAAGGCCGTCCATATTATCAACAAAAATGGCTTTGAGCTTGACCGCGACATCATTGACAAGTTACTTGTCCAAATTAAGGAAATCCTTGTCCTCCAAGGTGATATCGACACACTCCTTTAACTACCAGCTGTTTGCCCGGACCCTGTGACCCCCTCATGCTACAACTTAAACTCGAAGCGCTCATCCTGACCATTGAGCAGATCCCCACCCTGCCCGACACCTCAGCAGAGATCCTGGCGATCATTGACGATGACAACACCAGCATCGATACCATCACCCAGTTTATTGAACGAGACCAGGCCCTGGCCCTGCAGATTCTCAAATACGCCAATTCGCCTTTTTTCGGCACCATCAGTGCGGTGAGCTCTGTCAAGCATGCCATTGTCGTTATCGGCCTGGGCGAGGTCAAATCCCTGCTCCTGGCCTTTACCATCCAGAATTTTTTTTCCACCAGCGGCAAGGACGAGAAGAACCGCAAGAAATTCTGGAAACACTCGCTGATCTGCAGCCATATTGCCAACTACCTGGCCCGCTCCTTTCAGTATAAATCAGACAGCACCATCTTTATTTCGGCCCTGATCCACGATATCGGCAAAATCGTCGTCGACCAGTACCTGCATGATGAATTTGCCGTGGTTGTTGACCATGTGGAGAGTAACCACTCCACCTTTATTGAGGCGGAAAAGGAAATTCTCGGCCTTACCCATTACCAGATCGGCGCCAAGCTCCTGCAGCAGTGGAACTTCCCCCCCCAAGTCATCAGCCAGGTCTACCATCATCATGCCCCCTGGCTGGACAAGAATTACCGGCAGGGCTCCACCATTATTTACCTGGCTGATATCCTCACCAAAATGGCAGGCTATTCATGTTTGGCAGCCGAAAAAGAACTGGCAATTGATCAGTTCGCCCGGTCGAAGGCCATGCGGCTTATCAGAGAAGGCGGTTTTGATCTTGATGCAGAAAAACTGGAAGGGTTCCTTAACAACATTACGGAACTCCTGGGCAGCAACCACGATTTTTTATAAAACCCCACCATCACCATTCCCAAAGAACTACATCAGCAGGTAGAGGCCGGTGAGGCTGGCAAAGGAAATCACAATTCCCCAGCCCACCAAGGCGGCGGCAAGCTCCGGCGCCAGGCCGGCCGCAAGAGCCAAGGCCCCGGCCGTGACCATGGGCGGCATGCCCGCCTCAAAGATAGCGATCCGAGCTGCATCACTGCTCAGCCCCAGCATCTTGCAGGCGGTCAGCGCCACAAGGGGTGCCAGGATCAACTTCACCACCAGACCGTGACAAAATGGGACCACAAAGGGTCCGGGCAGCCTGATCTTGAGCTGTAGGCCAACGGCCACCATGACCACCGGCACCAGGCTGGCGCCTATCCTCTCCAGGGTAGCGGCCAGGGCCGGAGGATAGGTATAGAATCGCAAGATAAAGGCCAGAACCAGGGCCAAAAAAGGCGGAAAGGTGGCAATCTTGGTGATAATTGTCGCCACCTGAGGCCGGCTCCCCTTTTCATAGCTTGCCAGCACCAGAGTTCCGTAGGTGGAGAGGGCGATGAAACTGCCGAGCTGATCATAGATCACGGCGTAGGAGACAAACTCAGCGCCAAAAAAGGCAGTAACCATGGGGATGCCGAGAAAAGAGGTGTTACCCAGCGGCACGCAGAGAAGCAGGCAGCCGGTGACCTCCCGGCTCCAGGCAAAGATCCGCTGGCCAAGGAGAACCAGCAGGGCCCCAAAGACCAACAGCAACCACGGCATGACAATAGGCACCAGCAGCTCGGCGGAGAACGTAAGCTTTGGAATCTGGGCCAGAACCAAGGCCGGCAGGGCCATATAGATCACGTAGAGATTGAGGGCCTGGGCCGTGGAGGCTGGGACATCGCGGCGGCGCTGAAGAATCATCCCCGCCCCTAAACAGATAAATATCAACAGAAAATTAGTCATGGTCTCATCAACTTCGTGTTAAGGCCAAGGCCAAGCCGACTCAAAATAAGGAGAGCGTCCGGCGTCAACTCCTGCCTTGCCATAAGTTCAACAATTTCACCCCGGGTCATAAAGCCACCCCAGGCCACCTCTTCGTCCTGAAGAACGATATCGCCACCCCACTGGCAGCAAAAAACCCGGCCCCAAACGCGATTGACTTCTGTCTCCTGAAAAAAATCAAAGGCCACGCGCAACGGCAGGTCTGTAATCCCCAATTCCTCGGCAAGCTCTCTGTGGGCCGTCTGTTCATAGGACTCTCCGGCCAACACGACACCGGCGCTTCCCGGCTCATACAGCCCAGGGTAGAGATCCTTGCCGGCCGCCCGTTTCTGGATAAAAAGCCTGCCGTCTGGGCCTTGAACCACAACATAGCTTGAGCGGTGGATCAGGTTCCGGGAGCGCATCTCATGACGGCCAGCCTGACCGAGTTGTCGATTATTTTCGTCAACAATGACGACCTGCTCCTCGACCATCCGTTGCTCGCCTCTGCCGCCTGTCGTTTCGTCTTTTCCTTCACGCACACCGCCAATTTCAGCGCGCTAACGCGGCCGCTCATGACAGCCATTCCACCTTTGCCTTTTACCACAGCTCTATGATAAAAACAGGAATGGAAATAAAATTTGACCCATTTAACGATCGCTTGGCCCGGGATATCAGAAATGGCCTGTCCGGCGCCTTGGTGGAGTCACTTCCAGCCCTTACCAAGGTCAAGGAGGTCAGCTCCCTATTGTTACGCGATGACCGCCTCCTGCCCCACCATAAGACCTATATCAATGACCGTCTCCGGCGTTATCAGGCCGTCCAGGATACCATCCAGACCCACCAGGTAAGGGGCATCGTCTGCCCGGCCCTGGCCATGTGGGACGAACAACTTTTTTTCGAGGTCCATGAATGCCTGGAAGGAGAATGGTACCCCGCCCCGCCCGGAGAGCGGAAAAAGGCGCTCCAGGCCTTGATCTGCGCCGCCGGCACCTTTGTCCATGTCGAACAGGGCAATAGGGCCGGGGCAACCAAGATGTCGGCCCGGGCCATCACCGGCCTCAGGGAGTTTGGCCATGCCCTCCCCGAACTCGGCACCGCCCTGGAAGCCATTATCGCCTGCCTGCAAAAGCCGACCAGCCCTCCCCGCATCTTTTCACAGACATCTTGCTGTCAAAACCCCTGATAACCAGTATACAGGCCCTCAAAACTAAACAGGGAAGAGCAATCCTTGCATTTCACCGACTGCTCGGGTAGGAAGCTTTCTTATGAATAAAAAAAGGCTTTTCTGGCATTTTTCCCTCTACCTGCTCATCAGTCTGCTTGCCCTGTTGACCGCCACCCTCTTTAGCTCGCAGCTCATCCGTTCCTTCTATGAAGAGCGGACCAGCCTTGATCTCAAGGCCAGGGCGCTGCTCGTTGATGACCAACTCCTCCCCTTGTTTGCCAACAACCAGTGGCAGGAGCTCAACTCCCTGTGCAAAAAATTGGGCCACAAATCCACGACCCGCCTAACCGTGGTCAGTGCTGACGGCCTGGTAGCGGCCGACTCGGATGAAAATCCAGCCCGTCTCGACAACCACAAGGACCGCCCCGAAATCCTCGCCGCCCTGGCCGGTGGCACCGGCACATCGATCCGCTTTTCCTATACCCTGCAGGAAAACCTGATGTATGTCGCTATTCCCCTGCGCAGCCAGGACGGCTCTATCATTGCCAGCCTGCGCCTGTCGGTGCCCATCACCGACATTGACCAGGCCCTAGAGGCCATCCAAAATAAAATTGCCCTGGGTGCCCTGGCCGTAGCCCTGCTGGTGGCAGGAGTAACCCTCTTTATTTCCAGACAGATCAGCCGACCTGTCCAGGAAATGGTGGCCGGGGCCGGCAGATTTGCCGGCGGTGATTTTCGGCAAGAGATACCCCTGGCCGGGCCCTACGAAATGGTGGAACTGGCCGGGGCCCTTAACCGCATGGCCCGCGATCTCGACCAACAGATCCAGACCGTGGTCAGCCAGCGCAACAAACTCGAGGCCATTTTCGACTCCATGGTGGAAGGTATCCTCACCGTCAACAACAAAGAACGGATCACCGCCCTAAACGGCGCCGCCTGCCGGCTTCTAGAAACAACCGCGGAGAAAAAGGCCATTGGCCACACCATCCTTGAGGTCGTACGCAACAGCGAGTTTAAACGCTTTATTCAGGCCTCGCTGCAATCGGACACTCCCCAGGAGAGGGAACTTCTGTTGAACCACAGCCAACTGGGCGACCGCGTTATCCAGGCCCATAGCGTCCAGATTAAGGACCAGGAGCAGCAAATCCTCTTGGTGCTCCACGATGTCACCCGCCTCAAGGAGTTGGAAAACCTGCGCCGCGATTTTGTCGCCAATGTTTCCCACGAGCTCCGCACCCCCATCACTGCTATTCAGGGCTTTGTCGAGACCTTGCTGGACGGTGCCATGGAAGAACCGGACAACCTCCGCACCTTCTTGAAAATCATTGAGAAACAGTCGGACCGCCTCAAGTCGATTATTGAGGACCTTCTTACCCTGTCGCGTATCGAAGAGGAAAAACGGGCCATTGTCATGGAGGCCACTCCCCTGCATGGGGTTCTGGCCTCGGCAATCGAGGTCTGCCAACCAAGGGCCGCAGAGAAGGGCGTTGCCCTCGACCTCGACTGCCCCATGGAGCTTGAGGCCACCATCAATGCCCCCCTCCTTGAGCTCGCCATCGTCAACCTCATTGACAACGCCGTCAAATACTCCGGAACGCCCAAGGTATCTATCGGCGCCTTGCCAAGCCCGGAGAACATAACAATTACCGTCACCGATCAGGGCGAGGGCATTCCCCTGGAACACCAGCACCGTCTCTTTGAACGCTTTTACCGGGTGGACAAGGCCCGCAGCCGCAAACAGGGGGGAACCGGTCTGGGCTTGGCCATTGTTAAACACATCATCCAGTCCCATAACGGCGACATCAGCCTGCTTTCACGGCCAGGGAAAGGCACGACCTTCACCATTGTTTTGAGCCGTAACTAGCTGCTCACTAAGAGATTCAGCACGCGCAGTCCCCCTTCACAACCTTCCTTAACCCTGGCCTCCCCGGTACTTAAAGAAGAATTTCAGCCATTTTTTAACAGTGGGCGAAAAGATCTTCGGCGACAGGTAGGAACCAGCCACCCGCTTATTGATTTCTGCAAGGGTCGGATAGGGATGAATTGCCCCGGCCAGTCCAGAGAGTTTCATCTTAGAGTTTAAAACCGCCACCCACTCCGAGATGAGCTCGCCGGCATGGGGGCCGCAGATCTGCACGCCCAGGGGTTTCTGGCGTTTATCCAGAAGCATCTTTATCTGGCCCTGGAGGCGGCCTTCGGCCAGGGCCCGGTCATTGCCGGCAAACTCCTCTTTCCAAACCGTATAATCCAGGCCGGCCTGCTGGGCCGCCTTTTCATTCATGCCGATGGAGGCCAGCTCCGGATCACAATAGGTGGCCCAGGGAAGCCAGGTATAATCGGCCTTCCGCGGCAGATGGAAAATGGCATTAGTGATGACAATGCCGCCCTCATAGCCGGCGGCATGGGTAAACTGATAGGCGCCGTTAATATCACCGGGCGCATAGATATGGCGCTGGCTGGTGCGCAGCCGTTTATCAACGACGACACCGCGCCGGGAAAACTCCACATCAATGGCCTCGAGACCAAGGCCGTCAACATTGGGGCTGCGCCCTAAAGCCACCAACAGGGTTTCAGCCTGAATATCACGAATTTCACCTGAGGTGGTCCTGATCGTCACCTGGCGGCGGTCGCCCAGATCCTTGACCTCCTCCACCCCGACTTCCAGATGGAAGACCACGCCTTCTTGGGCCATATTCGCCATGACCAGATCAGCCATATCTTTGTCCTCACGGCTGAGAATCTGGCCGGAGCG
>JBFFIS010000123.1:0-6896 GCA_041556375.1 Desulfurivibrionaceae bacterium
CCAGCTTGTCCTGAGCAATGAGGAGGGTGAGAGGAGTGTGGAAGTCACCTTTGCCGCCCCAATGAAAAAACAGCACGGCAAGTAAAACTGGCCGGCAGCCTTGTCCTGCTGGAAGATGGGGCTGCCGGTATAAAATGGTCGCCCGCACCTAGAGGGCGGGGAATTCTATCTTCAGAGACTCCTTGCCCGGCTTGCGCTTGGTTTTGACCTGCAGCTCAATATTGCCGCTGCGCAGTCCCAGGGCCAAGGGCATCTCGCCCTTATCAGTGTCGATGTGGAGAATGGCGCGGACAATCTCCACCACCTTGGCAAACTGGGGAGCGCTGGGTGGCGGTATGGTAATTTCCGCCTCGCTCTTCATCTTGGCTGTGATTTTGTCATCCTTCTTTTTGAACGAAAGTTTGGTTGCCCTTTCGGTGATGGCGTACATGATGGCCAGGGCGAGATATTTTACCGCGCTTTCCTCGACATCGGCCGGGTCCTGACCAGCCGTGCCATGGAGCTGTTTTTTGAAATCGGTCTCCATAAAGCAATCGCACATTTCCTGCAGTTTCAGATGGTAATTTCGTTCAGCTATGTCCATGTTTTCTCCTTGCTCACGGCTCGTGGGTCTGAAAAAAGGTGACGGCTTTCTGCCGCCTCGACAGCGGCTTACACTCCCGGCATAGTATAGGGCAAAGATCCCTCCTTTTTCTATGGAAATTTTGTGGGGGATGTCGGCTTCACCTGCTGACGTGTCTTGCCGTTTGCAAGGCCTAGGGGGCAGTGCCGCAGGGCTACGCTGTTATATGTTTACGATTTTCTACAATTTTAGGAGGATGGCCACCGCGGTTGGCATGGCTTGTGCTGTTTGGATGAGTTAGGGTGATTTGTTGTTGGGCGAGATGTGGTCCGAAATCGCACCATGGCAGGTTACCCGTTGACCAGGAGGTGTTGCCATGAATTCCAGGATAGTAGTGAAGATTTTGATGTTAAGCCCTCTTTACTCCCGACTGACATTGCCTGAGCGCAAGAATCTCGTCAGGGAGTTCTCTCAGAACTACCAACTGCCCGAAAAGAATATAAATAATCAAGCAAATGCGTCTGATAATTAACAGCCATTACCGCTGGCAATCGTCCAGATGGTGGCAGTGCAGATTTCTCTAGGGGTCGATTCTCGGCCTTAAGGTCTTTTTTCGATGGGTGTTTTCCTGATCCCCCATTGTGTTGTCATGAAGGGCCTTTAGCGGTCCAGATCATCCCACAACCCCTGTTCTTTCTCTGGCAATCAAGAGGGTTATTTCTTTTTTCCGGAATTTTGGCAAAAGATTGAGTTCCGAAAAAAAGGAAAGGGGTACAGATTTCCGGAAAACAGGAATGTGAATGTGCCGACCCACAGGCGAAAGCCTCTCAGGCCTTACGCCCCAGCTTCAGAAGCCGTTTGGCCTCATTTCGGGCCCTCATCCCTCTGCTTTCGAGCTTTTCTCGCCGGTCCCCCTCCATGGCGTGTATAGCGGTTATCACCAGCCTTTGGCTGGCTAAGGACACTTGTGTCCTCTCTTGTCACCGGCAGATGGCCTGGATAACGACTGGGGCCTTGCCGACGAGGCTGTCAAGCTCCTGGCAGGTGGTGGTAACCAGTTCGGCTGCCTGGGGACGGCTGGGGCTGTTGGCCAGTTTTAGGCAGCTTTTCACCGCCGATACCAGGTGGTCATTGACCTGTTGGAAGCGGCTATAGTTGCCGGCCCTGGCGTGGTAAAGGGGCGAGTCCTGGTCGCCGGTATGGCGGAGGATATGGTGGCAGAGGGGTAGAACCACCTCGCTCAGCCAGGCCACCGCTTCCTCATGAAAGGGGACGTGGCCCTCAAAGGCCATGGCGTCGACAGCGGTAAGGCGGCCCTGCTCGGCATAGCGCCGGTAGCCCTTGGTGCCGGCCATGATGATCTGGCGATGGCAGAGGAGATTGGCGGTGCGCTCCAGACGGTCCAGGAGGGTGTGCTGTTCCAGAAAGGCGATGTTGGCCGCCAGGTCGGTAACGGTGCTCTCCGGGTTGAACATCAAAAAACCCACCTCCGGTTCAATGCCCTGGGCCCGGCAGAGGCGCAGGGCCTCGGCGCTGGCTGCCACTGAACAGTGTTTGTCGAGATTCTCCAGACCCTGGCCCGATCCTGACTCAATACCAAGGAGCAGGCTGGTCAGACCTGCCCTTTTCAGGGCTGTGACCAGCTCTGCATCAAGGTCATTGGGTCTGGTTTCCATGCCAAAGGTAATTTTTAAGGGTTCTAAAAGGCAGAGCAGCTCCAGGGTTCGGGCTCGGCCCGCTTTGCCCGGCCCCACGAAGTTGGGGTCGACAAAATAAAAGTCCTGGTGGCCCTGGCCCTGGAGATCTTGAATCTCCTCGACAACATTAAGCGGACTGCGACCCCGCCACAGGGGGCCCTGGTTGTAAAAGGAGGGGATGGGGCAGAAGGAGCAGTGGTTGTAACAGCCACGGCTGGCCAGGATGGCCGGCGTGGCGAGGCCGGTTGCCGGCCGCCAGGGCCGGGGCAGGCCATCGAGATCGGCAATAACCGCTCGGGTCTTATAGCAGATGTCTGGGTTGGCAGAAGCCAGGCCGGGGATGGCCTGCCAAGGCTCTCCCCGGTCCAGGCAGCGGCTGAGCTCGGCCAGGCTCTCCTCGCATTCGCCGACAATAATAGAGTCAAGCCACGGGCTCTCTTTGAGGATGGCCCGGTAATGCAGGGTGGGGAAGAAACCAAAGAGGCTGATGTGGCCCGTAAAGCCGTCCTGGCGCAGGGCGGTCAGCATGGCAAAGATGAGCTCGGTATGTTCCCAGATATAGACGGTGTTGACGGCCAGCAGCTGCGGCTGCTCGGCCAGGATGCGGGCCCGGCATTGGTCAAAGTCGAGGCCTTGGCCGGCAGCATCGACATAGCTTACCTCGCCACCGCTGGCAGCCACTGCCGCTGCTGCGTAACCGCCGAGCAGGCAGGACCACAGCGGCGTGTTGGCGATATCGTTGAAATGGGCCTCCGAACGCCGGCGGGGGTGCTCCAGGATCATGGTCTTCATGGCAGTTCCATGCCCAGGCGCTGGGCAATGCCGGCCTGATGGCAATAGGCGTTCAACTCATGGAGAACATGGGCCGAGGCCGGCGGGTTGTAATAGGTGGGAAAGAGCAGGTCGACTTCCGGGCCCAAGTCACCGCTCTTCAGCAGCCTGCGGGTCAGAGGGGCCTCCGGGTAGAGACGGACGGTGCTGAGGATAACCGCTCCCAGGTTAGCGGCCTTGTCGTGGATGGCGAAGAGCTTGGCCAGGGAATCCTTGGCCTCCTGGTGCTGGGCCTCGCTGTCACCGGGCAGGTTGACCATGAAGTGATGGCAGGCAATGACCCCGGTGTTGGCGGTGATTTGGGCGGCGCGGAAGATGTCCTCCTTTCTCAGTCCCTTGCCGAGCAGGCTCAGGCCATGGTCGGTGAGGGCATCGGCTGAAAAGTAGAAGGTGACCAGGCCGGCCTGGACGCAGAGGTCGGCAAGCTCCTGGCTCAGGCTGTCCTCACGGAAAAATCCGGTCCATTGCACCTTGAGGCCGCGGCCAAGGATCTCTTTACAGATGGCCTCAAGATGCTGGGCCGGTCTGTTAAGCACCGAGTCGGTAAAGTGGAGGAGGGAACAGCCCAGGGCCAGGCTGCGCTCCATGTCGTCCACCACCAGTTTGGGGTCGCGGCAGCGGGCCAGGCCGCCGCCCAGGCGGGGATAGGTGCAGTAACCGCAGGCCAGGGCGCAGCCTCGTTTGGCCTCGACGCCCATGGCCGCCACATAGGCGTTGCCGGCCTGGTAGGCGCTGGCTGGAAAGAGGTTGGTGTCCAAGGGCGGCAGCTGGTTGAGATCGGCTCGAAACACCTTGTTCTGCCTGAGGCGGCCGTTATGACGATAGATCAGGCCCGGTACCTGGGCGGTCTCCACCTGGGGCGCCAGCAGCATGGCAAAGCCGCCCTCGCCCTCGCCGACAATGCCGAAATCAATCTCCTCAGCCAGCTCCATGAGCCGGGCGCTGAACAGCGAAAAGGCCGGACCGCCGCAGATAATGCGGGCCTGGGGCACCAACTTCCGGGCCAGCTTGGCGGCGCTGAGCAGAGACGAGAGGTAGGAGGAGTGGATCTGGGCCAGGGGATCAAGGTTGCGAAAGGAGAGGGCAATGATGTCTGGTTGCTGGCTTTTTAACAGCTCAGTCATCTCCGGCCAGGGATCAGCGGAGAGGTTCATGTCCAGGGCCAGCTTGGTCATGTCGGCCGGCACCAGGGAGGCCAGGCGGGCCAGGCCCAAGGGGTAGACCTTCTCGGCGGTGTACTGCGAGGTCGGCAGCTGAATGAGGATAATTTTGTTCATGGTCGCGGGCCCTTAGCTAATCAGCAACAGGCCGATATACTTGACATATTGATCTTTGCCAGTGAGCGGTTGGAGGCGGATGCCGGCGGCCTCAGCCGTGGCATAGACGTCTATGCCCCCAGCCTCCATAGAGGGTCGGGCCAGGTCAGGGAAACGACAGGGGCCGTCAGTGGGACACTGCTTGCAGACCGGGCAGGGGCCGGCCCCCAGTACCAGGGCCTTGTGGTGACCGGCCAGAAAGGCGCGGCGCTCAAGATCCAAAAGGCGGTTGTGGAAATCGCGACCCGGTGGCCTGCCCTCAACCAGCAGGGCTGTGCTATAGGTACTCAGCAGTTCGGCGGTCTGGATATGGTCGCGGCCATGGGGCGGGCAGTGGAGGTTGCGGCCATAGTCCTGGCAGCCGCATTGACATTTGCTGCGCACCCAGGCGGCGCTAACCACCTGGTTGGGATAAATCTCCACCCCCTGGCGAAAGCCGCATTCCCTGGCAGTCTGTGGCCAATTGGTGCGGAACTCCGGCAGGTTGAGGCCGGGGCTGGCCAGGATGAGGCTGGAGTCGCTGGCCAGATCCACCGTCTTGATGCTATCAAGCTGCTCGGCGGCCAGCCAGCCACACAGGGTGGCAGCCGGCAGACAGCCGCCGTTATAGGTGTTGGCCAGCATGTGCAGGTCGTAGAGGCTGCCCTTGGCGGCTGCCGGCCCAGGTTGGCGGTCCGGGAAGTAGTCATGGATGACCAGGAGGCCGTCAGGGTTCAGCAGGCTGCAGGCTTTCGTCAACAGCTCTTGGCTGGTCTGGGGGTCATAGGCATGGAGGAAATTGCCAAGGATGATGAGGCCAAAGCGCTGGCTGCCGAAATCGTGGTTGCGGAAATCGCCGCCCTGGCGCCTCATCTTATGCCAGGCCTCAGGGCCATAGAGCTGGTCGGCCGCCTCCAGGACCTCGGGGATTTCAAAGAGGGTGGCTGTGGCCGCGGGCCGCAGGGCAAGGAGGGCCCGGCTCAGGGCGCCGGCCCCGCCGCCGATATCGAGGATGGGGCCTTGCCAGGCTAGGTCCTTGATGAGTTCGCTGATTTCAGCGGCCTTGAGGCGGGCGAGCTGATCAAGGGCCTGGACGTACTGGAAGTTGCGCTGCTGGTAGTCGGCGTCTGGGGCCAGTCGGGTGGCGGTATGGCCCGGGGCGATCTTGGCGGTCAGCTGCTGCCAGCCCTCCTGGATGTAACGGCGGTAGAGGAGAAAATCTATCAAACAGCCCTCTTGGCCGCGGACGAGATAGCGGCCAGCCAGTTGGCTATTGAACCAGTAGCCGTTTTCGTGCTCAACCAGGGCCAGGGTTTGCAGGGCCTTAAGGAGACGCTCCAGGCCGCTGGCCTCAAAGCCATGCTGAAGGGCAAAGGCGCTGAGGTCAGAGGAACCGGGGGCCAGGAGGCTGAAGAGATCAAGCTCCAGGGCGGCAAACAGGGCCTCGGAATACCAGGAGGCACAGGCCAGGTCCTCAAGGTACTGGCTGTCAAGGCGGCTGGGGTCGCCGTTATGGTGGGGCTGCTGAGGTCTCATTTCTTGGTCGTCTGTCCTCTCCTGGAAAGCTCAGAGTGTTACCAGGAAAGAGAGGCCAGGGCCATGAAAAATATCGGTGCCAGCCGCCTCCCACTTGGCAAAAAACAGAGCTCTTTACTCGGTTTGCTGGCAATCCATGCCCTGCATAAAAAAGCCTGGGAGCGATTAACGCTCCCAGGCTTTTTTATGCAGGGCTGTAAACCGCGCTGTTACCAGTTTTCAGCCAGGAGCTCAAAGTGGTCAACGGCGTGGTCGCAGGCCGGGCAGACATCCGGAGCTGCGTTGCCCTGGTGGAGGTAGCCGCAGTTACGGCAGCGCCAGGTCATTTTGTCGTCCCGTTTGAAGACGCGACCGGCCTCAATGTTGGCCTTGAGTTCGACATAGCGTTTCTCATGTTGTTTTTCCGCCACGGCAATGGCCATGAAGATGGCGGCGATGTCGTCGAATCCCTCGGCGCGGGCGGTCTTGGCAAACTCAGGGTACATCACCATATGCTCATGGTTCTCACCGGCGGCAGACTCAGCGAGATTCTCGGCTGTGGTACCGATGACTCCGGCCGGGAAAGAGCCACTGATTTCCACCTCACCACCCTCCAGAAGTTTGAAGAGGCGTTTGGCGTGCTCCTTCTCTTGGTCGGCGGTCTCGGTGAAGATCTCGGAGATCTGCACATAGCCTTCCTTCTTGGCCTTGGAGGCGAAAAAGGTGTAGCGGTTCCGGGCCTGGGATTCGCCGGCAAAGGCGGTCAGGATGTTTTTTTCGGTCTGGGTTCCTTTCAGTGATGCCATGTCTCTTTCCTTTCTGGTTTTTAAAGTTGATATGAAGTCGGTTGCAAAATAAATATTCTGGAGAAAAATATTGCTGACTAACTCTCTGGTATTTAAGGGGAACAAGATTTCCAGAGATCAGATGTAAAAATTAATATCTGATCTGACAATTAAAAAAAATCAAGATCAATCGAATCTGCTCATTCCCCTC
>JBFFIS010000124.1:0-6875 GCA_041556375.1 Desulfurivibrionaceae bacterium
ATAGATAAACGGCTTCACCCAGTTGGGATACTTGATGCCTCTATACTCAGACGACAGGACCACGAAACCACAGAGTACGTTTAAGAACAGGTAGCCGTTTAAGACGATCATGTCATAAAAGAGCATGGAGTTCGGGGTAGGGTGAAGAATAACGTTCATAGCCCGCATGGGCTGACCGAGATCGGCAAGAATGAACATCAGACACATGGCAACAGCAGCGATAGCCATGAACTCACCCAACAGGGTAATACGACCAAAGGCCTTGTAGTCATGCAGGTAGTATGGCAGTACCAGCATCAGACCACCAGCGGCAACACCGACCAGGAAGGTGAACTGGGAGATATAAATACCCCAGGTCACGTCCCGGCTCATACCGGTGGCGCCAAGACCGTAGTTGAACTGAACCAGATAGGCAACTGCGCCTGCACCCATAATCATGAGCAGCAGGGTGAGCCAGCCCCAGTACAGTCCGTTTCCTTTCAATATTTTATTCACCATGATGAATCACCTCAGATGATGTAGAAAATGGACGGTTTTGTACCGAGAGAAGGCTTGCGCTGAATGGTGAACCTCTTCCGCAATACTTTTGATACCTCGGAATTCGGATCATTCAGGTCGCCAAATACCATGGCGCCTTCAACTCCTTTATTGGCCTCTTCAACACAGAGCGGATCTTTGCCCGTCTTGGTCCGCCATGCACAGAGCGAACATTTCTCAACAACACCGCGCATCCTGGAAGGAAACTTCGGGTTGTAGCTCTCTATGAAGGGATGACCATCCTCTGAACCACGGGGCGAACGCCAGTTAAAGGAGCGAGCGCCATAGGGACAGGCAGCCATACAGAAACGGCAACCAATGCAGCGATGGAAGTCCATCATGACTGCGCCGTCACTGTTCTTGAAGGTCGCCTGGGTGGGGCAGGCCCGCACGCAAGGTGGATTGTCACAATGATTACACATAGCCACAATATTCATGGAGCTGATGCGATCATCCTTCTTGTAATGGCTATGCTCAGGAAAGACGTTGGCGAACTTATCGGTCCAGATCCATTTGATCTCGTCTTTGCTGTTGGGGAACTTTGGCACGTTATGATAGTCGTGGCAGACCTTCTGACATTTCTCGACCAGGCCGGGATTGTCATGGAATTTGCCGGTATCAATAACAAGACCTTGGCGCACGCCAGTGGGGGCCTCCTCATGATGACCGCCGCCATGGGCAGCAGGAGCACCGTGACCACCACCATGGCCGGCAGGTGCGCCGGAAGCCAAGGCCTTGGAACCCAGCATAGGGGCGGCAACGCCCGCAGCAGCTGTGAGGCCGGCCAGTTTCAGGAATTTTCTTCTTGTATTATCCATTAGTGGGCCTCCTTACCGTCAGTAGGTTCAACCGGTGCAAGGTGGCAGTCCCAGCAGTATGGCTTAACAGAGGCATATTCGTGACAGCGGTCACAGAATTTAACCTTGCTGGTATGACACATCATACAGCCGTTCTGCAGGCTTTTTTCTACCTTCATGCTGCCATCGGCAGTTTCTACCATTTCACGTTTACCTTCACGGATAACCTCATCACGCCAGTCGTTCAAAAGAACCATGTGGCTTGATTGCATGTAGTCGGTCTTCTCGACACAGGCGGTGTATCCTTTGGGTTTCTCGGGTTCCGGCTTTTTGTTGTCGCCGGCGGTCATATTGTAACCAACAACGGACAGGGCCAGAACCAGAAAAATAGCCAATCCGATCAGTACTTTACCTTTATCGTACATTGATTAGCCCTCCGTTTCCGCAGTTACCAGTTCTTCAAAGCGCAGGCCTTGTTCCCTGTTTTCGATTTCGCCGTCCATGACCAGAGCATTACCAACGAGCTCAGAAAGACCAATGACAGGCACGTCAGTGGTGGCCATTGGATCGTCACCTGTAGGTGGCAGCCAGTATTCCATGAGCGGAGTCAGTGTTGCACGGTCGATGGCGCAGACATTAGCCAGGCAGTTAACGCCAAAGCGCTGGTTAACATCCTGCACGGCATTGGCGCGTGGCAGACCGGAACGCATACGCAGCTCCATAATCTCACCGGTGTTGAGACCGGTACCGGAACCACAGCAATAGGTCTTTTCACGGATACAGTTCTCATTCATCTCATGCCACTTGGGCACGACATTGTCGAGAATGTAGCGCGGCTCATCCAACAGACCCATGGCCCGAGCCGGGTTACAGGAGTCATGGAAGGTGGGCAGACGGTGGGCGTTACGCTGGGGATCAAGCTTGAGCTTGCCATGCTTGATAAGGTCAGCGGTGAACTCAGAGATATGAACCATCTTCGTGGACTTGGCATTCTCAAATACCGTGCCGGTGATGGGGCTCTTTGGTACTTCCAGGAAGTCGGCAGGACCGTTCATGGTGTCCATGTACTGATGGAGAACACGCCACATATGGCCGCACTCACCACCAAGGATCCACTTGACACCCAGACGCTTGGCCTCGGCATACATCTTGGCATTCAGCTTCTTCATCATCTCATTGTTGGTGAAGAGTCCGAAGTTACCACCCTCAGAGGCATAGGTGCTGAAGGTGTAGTCCAGTCCGATATGCTCGAAGAGCAGCATGTAGCCCATGGCGGTGTAGATGCCAGGCTCAGCAAAGACGTCCGCAGACGGCGTGATAAAGAGGACTTCGGCGCCCTTCCTGTTAAAGGTAGGATGGACGTCGACACCGGTGATCTCCTTGATGTCATCCACCAGGTAGCCGATATTCTCTTTAAAGGTATGGGGCTGGAGACCCATGTGGTTACCGGTGCGGTTTGAGTTGGCCGCCGGCTCCAGGATCCAGTTGATACCCACGCCCACCAGATGGAGAAGCTCGCGCATCATCATGGTGACTTCAGCGGTATCAATACCGTAGGGACAGAACACCGAACAGCGCCGGCACTCAGTACACTGGTAAGCGTACATGAACCATTCCTTGAGGACCTTAACGGTCATGGGACGGTTGCCCTGCATCTTGGCCAGGATCTTACGGCCGACGGTGAACTCGTTGCGATAGACGGAACGCAGCAGTTCGGCGCGCAGTACAGGCATGTTCTTGGGATCACCGGTACCGAGGAAGAAATGACACTTGTCCGCACAGGCACCGCAACGGACACAGATGTCCATAAACAGCTTTAAAGAGCGGAATTTGCCAAGACGATCCTTGAGGCCCTGTAAGATGATGTCTTCCCAGCCGTCCGGCAGCTTCCAGTCATCCTCATCAGGAGACCAGACGCGGGGGTTGGGGAGTTTATGATACTCGACTATCTCAGGCTTGGCCGGATAGGCGAAATTACCTTCCTTGAATTCAGTGAAGGTGTCCTGCCAATCCTTTTTGGGAATGGCGCCGGTAAACATATTGGGCTCAGTGGCAACAGCCGCCCTCAGATCTTCTACTTTTGGAATAGCCATTATTCAGTGACCTCCTCTTCAGTTTCAGCTGCTGGCGCAGGAGGAAGTTCCTTGTCTACGGGAATCTCAGCTTCAACCATGAACTCACGGAACTCATCCTCATAGTCGGCATAGGCATGCGGCTTGATGTTTGGATCGTTCCAGGGGTTGATGTGACGCTCGGCCCGAGAGTTGTTTGCCATGTTTCTGGTTGGCGAGAAGAAGATACCTGCCGCATGGGTAAGCTTGGAGAACGGAAAGTACATCATCAGGGTGGAAACCAGAGTGACATGGATGAAGAAAATCGGGTGGATATTACCCGGATTCGTCCAGTCCAGGGTCACCATACCCATGGTCAGCTGCTTGACGTCGGTGATGTTCACCCTGAAGTAGTGGCGCATGAGCATACCAGTGGCGCCGATGCCGAAGATGAGCAGCAGAGGGAAGTAGTCGGTTCCCAAGGAGATGTAACGGACCTGAGGCATGATCAGCCTTCTGACAAACAGCGCGGTGAGGGCTCCCATGAAGATGAGGTCTGACTGATAGAGCACCGGAGCGCCAATCTGAACAAAACCGTCAAAATACTCAAGGAGCGCAATACCAGGCAACACCGGCTCGGTGAAGAGACGCAGGTGGCGCAGGACAATGGTCAAAAAGGTATAGTGAAACAAAATACCAAAGAGCCAGAGCCAGAGGCTGGTTCCGTAATGGAGCTTGGGGAGATCTCCGCTTTGTACATCGGCACTGGTGTTGCGAAATAATGACCGGAACAGGAAGATCTCAAGACACATTCTAACGATGACGGCAGACTTGGAGTCGGGGCAGTCGACGCGATCATTCTTGATGAAATCAAGAGATTTCGCCTGCCCGCAGGTGGTAGGGATCTTGAATGGCACCGGGGATTTCGCCCAGTCAAGGACTTTGCGAATGATACCCACGATGAACACCAAGAAAGCAATGCTGGGCAGAATAACTCCAACCAGCATCTGGGTGCCTTGCGACATACCCAGTACCCCTCCCGCCACGATCAGCGCTAAAACTGCGATGATGGGTCTCAGGACTTTCATTAACCGTTACCTCTCTTCATTAGGTTTGGTGTTGGTTGTTCTGTTGCGGATGCTGTCAGCCATGTCTTCTCTCATGACCTGCGAGGAACATCGGGCGGAATCAGTGATGATGTGTCTTCCGGTCTTAAACTCATTCATCCGTATCTGATATACCGTCTGCCTGCAGTTGCTGAAGATGTCGAACATCGCCAAGGCAGCCGCGTCCACTCTGGCACAAAAGGCCAGAAACTCTTTATATAAGCTATCCATTCCCTCTTTTTTGCACTGGTCTTCGACAAGGGACTTGAGGTCGAAGACAAAGGACACAGCCGTGGAGGCGGAAATAGGCTGGACCGCGCGAACCTTAAGGAGGTCCTCCAGGCCTGGAGTCTCAACCTCGGTATCGCTTTCATCACAGAGAACGTCGTAAAGTTCGGCCAGGCCGACGCGAATCTTGTGGCCCACAGGATTAGCAAACTGGTCTTTCTGCTTTTTGAAAATGCGAATGGTATCCTTCTGATACTCTCCGAGGATGATATCCTCCCAGCACCCCAGGAGATAGTCGCGTTTTTTTGTCAGCAGCTCTTGAAGCTTCATGCTGTGTCTTCCCTTACGAGTGCTCTGTGGCGGCAGTCAAGATGCCGATTCCACACAGCTTAAAAAGATGAATAGGTATTCATATAATAGCCGGAATGGTTAGCATGTTTAGGGTGATTGTTCAATGAAAATTGTTGTCTGGCAGGGCCAATTTCCGACAAAGGACAGCTCTTGTCTCCTCGTCTCTAGGGGTATACCACTGGTGGTGGGCGGAATTTAAGCCCTTCTTGTTTGGCCACAGCGGGTGGCGATGGCCAAACAAGGAGGTGGTGTTTGCGGAGTTGTCTACACCACCTGCCCATGCCTTTTGGGGGGGAGATTAGTCAGCCAGGCTTTGGAGAAGCTCGGTGAGAAGGGGGCGCAGCTCATGGTAATGCTCTTTGGTCTGGTCCATGTCGGTGTTTTCCATGGCCAGGCAAAGATGGAGGGCGTGATGCTGGAGAGAGGCAACACCTAAATTTGCCCCCATTTTTTTAATTTCCCGGCAGGCTGCCTCGGCCTGCTGGCAGTTGCTGCTTGCGCAGGCCGCATCTAAGTCGGCAAGATGACGGGGTATGGCGCTGCGGGCATCCTGGATGAGTTGATCCATTTTCTGCTGGTCACCGCCGAGGCGGTGCAGGAGGCGTTCTCGGGAGAACTGGGTGGTGGTCACCGCCTGCCTTTTGTCCTCTTCCTGCAGGGCAGGGAGCCAGGTGCGCAGGCAGGTGGCCAAGATGCCCGGCCGCAGGGGTTTGCCTAAATAATCAGCCATGCCGGCGGCCAGGTATTTGGGGCGGGCGCCGTCCGAGACATCAGCCGTGATCGCAATGATGGGGGTGCGGCTCTTGGCCTGTTTGCCGGTATCCGGGGATTGGCCCCAGCCTTTAATGATTGCCGTGGCCTCAAGGCCATCGAGCTCCGGCATCTGGATATCCATAAGGATCAGGTCGTAGTCAACGTCCGTCAGGTGGTCAATGACCTCTCGGCCGTTATGGGCAAGATCGACCCGGCAGCCAAAGGATTCCAGGATGGCCTGGGCAACAATCAGGCTGGTGTTGTCATCGTCGGCCACCAGTATTCGTTTGCCCGGGGCCTGGAAGGGCGGACTCTGGGGTGAAACCCTGCCTCCCTCGTTATAAATTAGATGGCGGTCCTCTTTGGCGATCAGGGGCTGGCGGCCACGCGCCGACCTGGTGAAGGTGGCGGTGAACCAGAAGGTCGAGCCCTCGCCCTCGATACTTTCCGCCTTGATAGTCCCCCCCATCAGTTGGATCAGGCGCTTGCTGATGGAGAGCCCTAAGCCGGTCCCGCCGAATTTGCGGGTGAAGGAAATGTCAGCCTGGGTAAAAGGCTCAAAGAGCTGGTTGATACGCTCTTTGGCAATGCCGATACCGGTATCGCTGACGGCAAAGCGGATGGTGACGGCATCGCTGGTGCTGGCAATGATCTCCATGCGGACGGCCACCTCGCCCGTCTCGGTAAACTTGATGGCATTGCCCGCCAGGTTTAAGAGGATCTGTCTTAGGCGGCCGGCATCGCCTTGCAGCCAATCCGGCATTGAGGGGTCGGTGAGGGTGAAAAAATCCAGGCCTTTGGCCTCGGCCTCGATGGCCAGGAGGTCGCTGATGTCTGCCATAACCTGGCGCGGCTCAAAATCCATGCTTTCCAGGGCCAGTTTGTCGGCCTCCATTTTTGAAAAATCAAGGATGTCATTGAGGATGGTCAGCAGGGCCTCGGCACTGTTGCGGATCGTCGATAGATAGCGTTGTTGGGTGTTGTTGAGCGCGGTGTCAAGGGCCAAGCTGCTCATGCCGATGATGCCGTTCATGGGGGTGCGGAGTTCGTGG
>JBFFIS010000125.1:0-6796 GCA_041556375.1 Desulfurivibrionaceae bacterium
CATGCCAGCCTACGCAAATCTTGACACCCTACCAGCCTTCAGCACACTCCAAGAGCTCAGCAAGAACGCCCCGGATCTCACAAAGCCTGCCACCTTGACTGCGGAGCGGATCAAGGAGTACCACAGCCACAGCGCCGGCTTCGACCTTCTCTACGCCACCCAGCGCGTTGACAAGGCCATCCTGGCAGGGCTCCAGAACCTCGCCGACCAAGGCCAGATCGTCGACCAATTCCTGGCCATGAAAAGAGGCGAGGTGATGAACAAAATAACAGGCTGGCAATGCGAGAACAGACAGGTCTTACACACCGCCTGCCGTGATATTTTTTCCAAAGAACCTGATGCCGTGGAGGCTGTAAGTCAGGCTGTCGCCGAACTGGACAAACTGGCGGCCTTTCTTACTGAGCTTGACCACGGCTCCCTGACCAATGCCCAGGGCCAGCCCTTTACCGATATGGTCCAGATCGGCATTGGCGGCTCAGACCTCGGTCCCCGTGCCCTCTATCACGCTCTGGCCGCCTATGCCAAGGAAGGCCGCCGGGTCCACTTCATCTCAAATGTCGACCCGGACGACGGCCTCGCCGTGTTAAACGGCCTGGACCTGTCCCGCACCCTGGTCAATGTTGTCTCCAAGAGCGGCACTACCCTGGAGACCCTGACCAACGAGGAGCTGGCCAAGGCCGCCTACACCAAAGAAGGCCTTGACCCGGCCCGTCACTTTGTCGCCGTCACCGGCCAGGGCAGCCCCATGGACGACCCTGCCAGATACCTGCGCTCCTTTTACATGTTTGACTATATCGGCGGCCGCTATAGTGCGACCTCCATGGTGGGCGGCGTTATGCTCGGCTTTGCCCTGGGTTATGACAATTTCACGGAAATACTGCGGGGCGCAAGCGACATGGACCGGGCCGCCGAAGAGAGGGATATAAAGGCCAACGTGCCGCTCCTCCTTGCCCTGCTCGGCATCTGGAACCATAACTTCCTCGGCCATGAAACCCTGGCCGTGCTGCCCTATAGCCAAGGCCTGCTACGCTTCACCGCCCATCTCCAGCAATGCGATATGGAGAGCAACGGCAAGGCCTGTAACCGCCAGGGCGAGTTTGTCCCCTACCAGACAGGGCCGGTGGTCTGGGGTGAACCGGGCACTAACGGCCAGCACGCCTTCTACCAACTCATCCACCAGGGGACAACCGTCATTCCGGTGGAGTTTATCGGTTTCCGTACTAACCAGTACGCCGGCGACATCACCATCAAGAAAACCACCAGCCAGGAGAAATTAAACGCCAACCTCCTGGCCCAGTCACTGGCCCTGGCCACAGGCCAACAAAACGACAACCCCAACCGCGTCTTCACTGGCAACCGGCCGAACTCTATTGTCATGGCCGAACGACTCACCCCCTACAGCATGGGGGCACTTCTTGCCCTCTATGAGGCCAAGATCGTCTTCCAGGGTTTCTTGTGGAATATCAACTCGTTTGATCAGGAGGGGGTACAACTGGGGAAAATTCTGGCCACCAGGTTACTTGACCACATGGCAGCTCAGAAAGAGAATGAAAAGTATAATGGCAGCTCGACAGACGAGCTGGGCTGGGCCCTGATGGAGGCCAGCGGCTTGATAAAAAGCTAAAAGTTAACCCGTGGGCAGTCGGCAGATCATACAGCTGCCAACTGCCCTGGGGGATCCCACGGACTCAGCCTAGATAGGTACCTCGTCGACAATCTCAGCAGCCTGATCAATGGCGTCATGGGCGGTGTTGCCCGCCACCGGAATAATGGAAATCACCGCGGCACCGACACGCATGGGCACGGTAACAATCTTGGTAAGGAAACAGCCATTGAGCAGCAGCGAAAGAACAAGCAACACAAGAACAGTCTTTAATTTCATCACATCTCTCCTTTCATTTATCTTTTTTTAAACTTTTCTGCCCCAAACCTAAAAAACCCTAGTAGAGCCACTGAAAGCGCTCCCAAAAATCAGGGAACGACTTCACCACGCACTCGCGGTTCTTGATCTTCACCCCAGGGGTCACCAGACCGGCCACTCCGAAACACATGGCAATACGGTGGTCGTTATAGGTGTCGATCTCGGCCCCGTGCAGCGGGCCACTGGCCTCAATGCCTTCAATAATGAGGGCATCGGGCTTCTCCTCCACCTTGGCTCCCATCTTAGCAAGCTCGGTGGCAACCGCGTTTATCCTGTCACATTCCTTAATACGCAAATGGGCAATATTTTTGATCACTGTCCGGCCCTTGGCCTGGGCGGCGACAATGGCCAGAGTGGGCGCCACATCGGGACAATCGCCCATATCAACCTCCACACCGCGCAGTTCCTTGGGGCCGACAACGGTGATGCCGTCACTATAGTCAACAGTACAGCCCATCTTGGCAAACATCTCCACCAGGGCGGTGTCACCCTGCAGTGAGGGTGACGGCACATTCTTGACCCGGACCCGGCCACCGGTAATGGCGGCGGCGGCAAAGAAATAAGAGGCGCTGGAGGCATCTCCCTCCACCTGGTAGGTCGTGGGCTTATAGGCGCCCGGGCTGATCTCAAAATGGTTGAGGCCCTCACTGGCCTCAAGCTCGGCGCCAAAGGCGCGCATCACAGCCAGGGTCATGGTCACATAGGGCTTGGAAGGAACCTCACCCTCGACAGTGAGCACCGCCTTGTGGCGGGCATAGGGGGCGACGAGAAGAAGCGACGACAGATACTGGCTGGACTTGCCCTCAGGCAGCGTGGTCTGCCCACCTTCGATACCGCTGGCGTTAATAGCCAGAGGTGGACAGCCAGTACCCTTAATGGACTTGATATCTACTCCCCAACCGGCCAGGGCCGTCATCAGGGGATCAATGGGACGCTCCTCCATCCGTTTTTCGCCGGCAATAGTAAAGGAGCCCTGCCCCAAACCGACAAAAGAGGTGAGAAAGCGGGTGGCGGTGCCGTTATTGCCGAGGAAGATCTCCTTAGCCGGGGTGGTAATTTTACCGCCGGTACCTTTTACCGTCCATGACTCGTCGCCCTGAACCACCTCAATACCCATGGCCTGCAAGGCAGCCGAGGTGTAGGCCGTATCCTCACTGGCCAAGGGGCCGAGCAGAGTCGAATCGCCCTGGGCCAGGGCAGCGGCAATGAGGGCGCGCTGGGTGATGGACTTGGAGCCGGGCACGGTAATGTCGGCGTCAACGGTTGTCAGGGGGGTTATTTCGTGCATGATTTATCTATGAAAAGTTCAATTAAGAGTGAAAAATAGGGTTCGTCTCTTTCTACAGGCCTAGGGCGGTCAGCAGTTGCCGGCCCATAACATCAACCGGCGCCTTACGTCCGGTCCAGAGCTCAAACTGAGCGGCCCCTTGATAGAGAAGCATCTTGAGGCCGTCAATGGTACGGCAGCCCGCCACTTTGGCCTCTTTCAGCATCCGGGTTTCCAGGGGGGCGTAGACGATGTCCATGACCACCGGAAAATCACCGATCTTGTCAGCAGGCACCAGGCTCATATCAGCCATCCTGCCCATACCCACCGAGGTGGCATTTACCACGGCGTCGGCCTTGAGTCTTGGAATATCGGCCAAGGCATGCCAGGGGCAGTCGAGCTGCTTGGCCAGGGCCTGACCAGGCTCCGGGGTGCGGCTGGCAATGATGACCTGGGCCCCGGCCTCAAGGAGGCCAAAACCAATGGCCCGGGCTGAGCCACCTGCCCCCAAAAGAAGAACCGTCGCCCCGGAGAGCGCCATCTTGTCCTCCAAGGCCCGGTTGGCCCCCAGCCAGTCGGTGTTATAGCCCTTGAGACGGCCGGCGCTCAGCACCAGGGTGTTGACGGCGCCGATCTTCTCAGCCACCGGGTCAAGGTCATCAAGATGGGCAATGACCGCCTGCTTGTGGGGAATGGTCACACTGATGCCCCGGACGCCAAGGGCCTTAAAGCCGACCATGGCGCCGGCGACATCCTCCACCGGAAAGGGAACATAGACGCCGTTTTCGCCGGTAGCAGCAAAGGCGGCGTTATGCATGGCCGGACTAAGGCTGTGACTGACCGGGTTGCCCATGATGCCATGGACTCTGGTGGTGCCGCTGATGTTCATCGGACAAGCTCCTGAATGGTGCGCAGATCATCAACACTGAGCTGGCCGGGAGCGGTGCAGCTCTGACGGTCCACAGCTCCATAGGTCAGAACGCCGCCCAGCTCGAGGGTGGCGGCCCGGCTGATCTTGCCGGCCTGGCCCATGCAGAAGGCTGCCAAGGGAAAGTTCTCCTGGGAAGCCAGAAGCTGAAGACCGAGAACGCGCAGGCTGTCGCTATAGCTGTGGGCCATGGTGACCATTTTGCCGATATCGGCACCGCTCTGGCGCTGGCGTCTAAAGATATCAGCCAGAACCCCATCGTCGGGCGTGTCAGTAAAATTATGCCAGGAGACGATGACCTTGGCGCGGGCAGCGGCTGCGGCGGCCAGAATCTGACGCCGACTCTCCTCCGGGGCCAGCAGTTCAATATCGACATAGGCAGCGCCGCTGTCAACAGCGGCAACAAGAAGAGCAATACGCTCCTCCTCAGAACCCTGCCAGTTCCCCCCTTCCCACTGGGGCCGGTTGGTGAAGAGCAGCGGCGTGGTGAGGCCGTCGACAAAGGGCTGGACCTCGGGCTGGTCAAGGAGGTCAAGGCGGATCTCAATAAGATCAGCTCTGTCGGCAAACCGGTGCGCCTCAGCAAGGGCACCGGCCAGGCTCGGCTCGGCAATGGAGAGGCAGATATGTTTTTGACGGAGCTGGTCGGTTCCCATTACTTTTTCTCTTGTTTCCTGTCCCATTTTACAGGCATGATTTTATGATACGAGGAAGAAATCTTCTTATTCCATCAAGGTCTGAAAGTCAATATTGGTCCAGCCGGCCCGGCTGAGGGCAGCAGACCTAAAACCGTGGAAGCAGCCATGTCCCGACTCTTTATTGCCATTGACCTGCCTGACGACATCAAGACAGCCATAAGGGGCCTGTGCTCCGGCCTGCCTGGGGCCCGTTGGGTGCCGGATGACCAGCTCCACCTCACCCTGCGCTTTCTCGGTGAGGTCGACCACTCCCTCTTCGCCGAACTGTACGAAGGGCTTGAGGAAATTCGCTGCAAGCCCTTTCCCCTTCACCTCAAAGGCCTGGGCGTTTTCCCCCATACCGGTAAGGCCCGGGTGCTCTGGGTGGGCATGAAAAAGAGTGATGTCCTCACCGAGCTTCGCAAGAAGGTGGATAGTATTGTTCGCAGGCTCGATATCCCCCTGGAAAAGAAAAAATTCTCCCCCCATATCACCATTGCCCGTTTGCAGAAGACACCGGCGCCACGCCTGGGCACCTATCTGGCCGCCAACAACCTCTTTAGGCAGCCACCCTTCCGGGTCAACTCCATCCGTCTCTACTCAAGCATCCTCAAACCGGAAGGGGCCGTCCACACCTGCGAGGCGGAATATTTTCTTACTGGTCACTAGCAACCATGAGCACCACGGCATGGGCGGCAATACCCTCGCCGCGGCCGGCAAAACCCATCTTTTCGGTGGTGGTGCCCTTGAGATTAATCTGCCCCCCCTCCACCCGACAGACTCTGCAGAGATTGTCCTTCATGGCCGCCCAGTGGGGTGAAAGCTTGGGTTGCTGGGCCACCACGGTGACATCGGCATTCCCGAGGCGGTATCCTTTGGCGCCAACCAGACCCATGACATGTTCCAAGAGACGCAGGGAGGAGATACCCTTATAGGCTGGGTCGGAGTCAGGAAAATGCTGGCCGATATCACCAAGGCCCAAGGCGCCGAGAATGGCGTCACAGAGGGCATGGGTAAGGACATCGGCATCGGAGTGACCAAGCAGGCCACGATCATGGTCAATCACCACCCCACCCAAGACCAGGTCGCGGCCGGCAACGAGGGTGTGAGCATCATAGCCGTGACCTATGCGTTGCCTCGTTGTCTGAGTATCCATGGCCTTTGCCTCGCTCTCCGTGCCCAGAAGGGCCGCCGCAATGTGGAGGTCCTCAGGCCGGGTTATCTTGATATTTCGCTCCGAACCTTCCACCACCACCATTGTTTCGCCAATGGCCTCCAGAAAGGCGGCCTCATCCGTACCGACAAATTCCATATCAACGGCAGCCATGGCCCGGCGCAGAACCTCAGCCCGCATCACCTGCGGGGTCTGGGCCTGCCACAGTGTGCTGCGATCGATGGTGGCCCGAATGACACCAGAGGCCTCGACATCCTTCAAGGTATCTTTGACGGCAATGGCGGCCATGGCAGCACCTTTGTCCTGGGCAACACGCAGGCAGCGGCTGATAAGTTCCGGAGCCACCAAGGGCCGGGCCCCGTCATGGACAGCGACCAATTCCGTTTCCGCCGGCAGGGCGGCAAGGCCGTTTGCCACCGAATCCTGACGCAGGCGGCCGCCGACAACCACCTCTTTTACCTTGGCCAAGCCATAGCTGGCAACGAGGGCCCTGGTGGCCTGGAGATGGTCTTCAGGGACGACAACAACGATCCCGTCAATCTCCGCCACCGCTTCAAAAGCCCGCAGGGTATGAACAAGGATGGGAATACCCTGCAGCTCATAATACTGCTTGGGCATATCCAGACCCATGCGCGTGCCGACACCACCGGCCGGAATGATTGCCATATTCATGGTAGAGGGTGCTCCGCTAACAACAACTGGTTATAAACGCCGCTCAAACCACAAAGGCACAGAGACACCTAGGGGAAAAACCTCTGTGCCTTTGTGCCTCTATGGTAAAAACTGCCTTAGCGGCAGCACGAAAATAAAAAAAAGTGGGCTATAAGCC
>JBFFIS010000126.1:0-6793 GCA_041556375.1 Desulfurivibrionaceae bacterium
ATAGGGAGTGGTCAGGTTGCCACCATCAGTGGTCGGTATTATGCCATGGACCGCGATAATCGCTGGGACCGAGTGAAGTTGGCCTGGGATGCTCTCGTTGCTGGCCATGGTGTTGCTAGCCAAGAGAATCCTGTGGACGCAATTGAGGCCGCCTATAAACGCCAGGAAACCGACGAATTTATTAAACCCATAGTTCTCCACCATGATGGCCAGGCCGTGGCCACAGTGGATGACGATGACGCCGTGGTCTTTTTTAATTTTCGGGCAGACCGGGCCCGGGAGTTGACCAGGGCCTTTACCCTGCCAGGTTTCGATGGCTTTGATGTGGCTAACCGGCCTCGCTTATGCGACTACGTCATGATGACCCAGTACGATAAGAATTTCGACCTGCCCAGCCTCTTTCCGCCGGTGGAGCTTAATCGTATTCTTGGCGAGGAGGTCAGCGCGGCTGGGCTCAGACAGCTTCGTATTGCCGAAACAGAGAAGTATGCCCATGTCACCTTCTTTTTTAACGGCGGCCGTGAAGAACCCTATGCCGGGGAGGATCGGGTGCTGATCGATTCACCTCGAGAGGTGGCGACCTATGACGAGAAGCCGGCCATGAGCGCTGTCGAGGTCACCGAAGCCTTGCTGACCAAGCTTGACAGTGACCTCTATGATTTGATTGTCCTCAACTTTGCCAATGCCGACATGGTGGGCCATACCGGTATTGTGCCGGCGGCCATTGCTGCCTGCGAAACTGTGGATAGCTGCCTGGGCCGGCTGGTTGCCAAGGTTCAGGAGCTCTCAGGGACGGTACTCATCACCGCTGATCATGGCAATTCAGATAAGATGTTTGACCCCGAGGCCAAGGAGCCTTACACGGCCCATACCCTTAACCCCGTGCCCTTCATCCTTGTTGATGATGCCAAGAAGGATAAGAAGCTCCAGAGTGGTGGAGCCCTGAAGGATATCGCCCCGACCATTCTCAGGCTTCTTGATCTGGATATTCCAGCTGAGATGGAGGGCGACTGCCTGTTTTAAAGGAGTAGTCGGCGAAGGTGAATGAATCTGTGAAAAGGCTTTTTACAGACCATTATTTTTGAGTCCACCTATAGAAAGAAAAGATCATGAAATATATCAGTACACGGGGCGGTATAGAGCCCATCGGTTTTAAAGAGGCAGTCATGATGGGTCTGGCCCGCGACGGCGGTTTGCTGTTGCCCGATACCATTCCTGTTATTTCCAGCGAAACCATTAAAAAATGGCAGGGGCTCAAGTTTGCCGATCTCTCCTTTGAGGTTATTAAACTTTTCGCCCCGGATATCCCGGCCGATGATCTTCGGGGCATTATTCAGCGCTCCTACGCTACCTTCAGTCATCCCGATGTCACCCCCCTGGTCAAACAGGGCAAGGTCCATATTCTCGAGCTTTTCCACGGCCCCACCTTGGCCTTTAAAGATGTTGCCCTGCAGTTCTTGGGTAATGTCTTTGAATACCTGCTCGAGGAAAGCGGTCAGCGTATGAATATTCTCGGTGCCACCAGCGGCGATACCGGCAGTGCAGCCATCTATGGAGTGCGCGGCAAGGAGCGCATCAATATTTTCATTATTCATCCCCATAAACGGGTGAGCCGCATTCAGGAGTTGCAGATGACCACGGTGGTGGATGCCAATGTCTTTAATATCGCCATCCGCGGCACCTTTGATGATGGCCAGGCCATTGTCAAGAGCATCTTTAATGATCTCGACTTCAAGGATAAATATGGCTTAGGGGCGATCAACTCCATCAACTGGGCCCGGATTGTCGCCCAGGTTGTCTACTACATCTATGCCGCCCTGCAGCTCAAGGACAGTAAGGTTGATTTTGCTGTTCCCACCGGCAATTTCGGTGATATCTTTGCCGGTTTTATCGCCCGTCGCATGCTGCCGGATCATATCCGTAACCTGGTGTTGGCCACTAACGAGAATGATCTGCTGGCCCGTTTTGTCGCCAAGGGCGAATACTCTTTAGGCGAGGTTGTGCAGACCACCAGCCCTTCCATGGATATCCAGGTGGCCAGTAATTTTGAACGTTTTCTCTACTATCTCTATAACGAGGACAGTGGTCATACCAAAGAGGCTATGGAGAGCTTTGCCACCAGTGGCCGCCTTGATTTCTCTCAGGCCGAGCAGCAGGAAATCAGGGCGAATTTCCTCACCCTGATGGTCGATCAACCGCAAACCACTAAGACCATCGCTGATTTCTACGAGGAGACCGGCTATGTGTTAGATCCACATACCGCAGTTGGGGTCAGGGCGGGGCTGCACTATGTCGACGATGATGTGCCCATGGTCTGCCTGTCCACGGCCCATCCTGCCAAATTCGGCGAGGCGGTGCGCGAGGCCATCGGCAAGGAACCGGATCTGCCGCCGGCCGTAACTGGTCTTGAGGACAAGGAGAGTCGCTGTCAGATTTTGGATGCTGATGCCGAGCAGGTCAAGGCCTTTGTTGAGGAGAATGGTCTCTAGGGAGGGCCTTTTGGGGGCTGGGTAATTGTCCTCGGACCAGGGTGGAGGGGGCGGCAACCAGCGGCAGCGTTCTGTCACTCCCTGGCTTGAGGTTGAGGGTAATTCGTTCTAAAGGGGTGCAACTCATGTTGCGCCCCTTTTTTGTTTACTCTTGCAGGGTTTTGCGGCAGATGTCGCTGATGATGTCCAGGCATTGCCTGGAGTTGGGGTCCATGTTGGGTTGGGCCAGCAGCCAGTCAGCAGCCTCGCCATAGATTGATTTAATAGCCCTTTCCAGTTCCTCAATCCGCCGCCGCTGTTTTGGTGACGCCCCGGTTCGGGGGGGATTTTTTTTTGTCTGTGTCGTTGATGCGGACAATGAGCTGGTTGAGCAGGGCCTTAATAATAGGCAGGGTCTCATTGAGGGCGTTTTGCAGGGTTTTTTCGTCCATGACCAAGAGTTCGCAGTATTCCGCCGCTTCGGCCGAGGCCGAGCGTGGTTCGCCGGTGATAATGGCCATTTCTCCCAAGATCTGGCCGGGCACCATAAAGGCGACAAAGACTTTGCGGCCATTGACATCTTTATAAATGGCGACCTTACCTGATCGGATCAGATAGGCGTGCTTGGCGGACTGACCCTCGCGAAAAATCACCTGTCCTTTGTTGAACTCTAGGAGTTTAAAACCTTTTTTTAGGTCTGCATCGTGTGTCATAAATTAATTTAAGTCTGTATTTGGGCCTGTTTGGCTTGATGTTCCTGGTGGGCAAGGGCAATAGCTTCTATTATCTACAATTTTTTGCCAAGTTCCAGTATTTGTTTGTTGATAACCACCTTCATCTCCTCCTGGCAGAGTTCGTAACCGTTGTCGAAGAAGGGCAGAAAGACCAACTGATTGTGACGAATGCTAACAGAGATTTCAGCAATTTTGGGGAGGATATTTCTTTTGGCAATGGCGGCAGAGGCCAGGATGAGCTTGATGCTTTCCTCGGCCTCAGAGGCCTCAAGAGAAACAGGGGCAAAGCGCTGAGGGGTGGTGGCCGTGCCTATTGCCGGTAGTTGGGCGGCTGTAAGTTGGCTGGCAATACGGAGAAATATCTTCGGCCTTATTTTAAAGGCCGGGCAGTAAAAGACCATGTCAATATCCTCCCATTCGGGTTGGATTGCCCTGGGGATATTGGTGAGACGGATAAAGTCGGCCAGAGTGTCAAGGGTAATTCCTTCGAAATTCACCTTTAGCCGCCAAAAGGGGAGATGGACGGCATCCTCTCCCCGAGCTGCGACAGTCTCAAAGGCAACACCTGTCAGTTTGCCGCCCCTCTCCTGCCAGGCTGTGTCGCAATTGCTACAGAGCAGGACCACGCTTTCCTGTTCGCAGCGCAGGTCGCCGCCGCAATGGGGACATATGGTGGGCAGAAGCTGTATCTGCCAATTAAGACTGTCCAGAGCAATGGGCTTGAAGATGTCGGTGCTGTTTGGCAGCTTGGCCAGGGGATCGCCGGTGACGCCGTCAAAAACCGTATTATTGTTAATAATAAGAGGAAGATAGATAAGGCTAATGGTCTCGCCGATCCATTCCTGGAGCAGGGCCGGGGCACTGCTAGCAGCCGTCTGGCGGAGGGTTCCGGCCATGGCAATGGCCTCGGGGATGGAGAGCTTGTTTTTTAGGTACGTGGTGTCCAAGCTGTCTGAGGCATAGTGCATCTTCATGGCCTGGGGACGATAACCCAGGGTGGGGGGCAGGACATTGATCGGCACAGCCGCGACAGTGGTGTCGACAACACGGTGATCGACGCCGCCCAGGTGGCAGGAGAACACCGAGCCCTTGCAGCGCAGATAGGGAACATGGATCAGACGGCCCGGACGTTCGACATGGGGCAGGATGAAGCGCGCTGTGTCACGGGCCAGAACATGGCGCATACCGCAGAAAGGGCAGGTAAGTACGCGGTCTGTTTCGGCAAGCTCCACCTCGCCGCCGCATTGCGGGCATTGTTGCAGGACTGTGAGATCCATTTGTTCCTTGTCTTACAATTTCTCGCCGCAATTATTACAAAAGAGAGCGCCAGGTAGATTCTCCTGTCTGCATGAGGGGCAGACCCGTTCCTTGGGTTTTTCGTCGGCCGGATGACCGCAGCGAGAACAGAATTTGGCGCTCGGCACCAGATTTTTGCTGCAATTGGCGCATTGACGCAACACCACGAGCTGGTGGCCGCAGAGGGGGCAGAAGCGGGAGGAGTCGGGAATCTGCCCCTGGCAGTCCGGACAGGTTATCTTTGCGGTCTCCTGGCCACCGCCACTCTTGGCGGCCAGACTGCCGGCAAACATGGCCGGCATCATGTAGCCCATACCCATGCCCATTCCGGCCCCGGCGGCACCAGGGTTTTCAGCGGCCTTTTCCATGGCAGAGGCCGCCTTGAGGTGAACGAGTTTGTCCATGTCCTTGATGACATTCAAACGGCTTTGGTCATCAATGGATTTCTGGACCTCTGGCGGTGGGGTAATAGAGGTTATGTAGAGCTGGCTGAGATCGAGGCCGAAATGGCTGAAATCTTCTGCCAATCTTGCCTGGAGGCCTTGCGACAGTTCGTCGTATTTGCCGGGCAGGTTGAAGATGGTGTCGAGCTCTTCGCCAAGATAGTCGTTGAAGCGCGAGACAATAACCCTTTTTAGGTAGTCGCTGATCTCGGCGGTGGTGAGTCTGCCCATGGTGCCAACCAGGGTGTTGATAAAGAGCACCGGCTGGATGATCCGCATGTTAAAGACGCCATGGGCCCTGATTCTGATAAGGCCCAGATCGCTATCTTTAAAAGCCACAGGGTCGCGGGTGCCCCATTTGAGATTGGTAAATGTTTTAAGGTTGGCAAAGTAGACCTCTGTCCGCAGGGGGCTTTCCATGCCCCATGGGGCGGAGAGGAGTTTGGTGATTATGGGGAGGTTGCCGGTTTTCAGGGTATGTCGCCCCGGGCCAAAGGGGTCGCAGGCAGTGCCCTTGTAAAAGAGAATTGCTGCCTGGCTTTCGCGGACGGTGAGCTGGGCTCCGAATTTGATCTCGCCGGAACCCTGGCTGGGTAGGCGCTTGACCATTTCCTGACCAGATTCGTCAAACCACTCAATGTTTTCCAAAAGCACCCTGTTGTTGACACCCATATTTTTTTCTCCCTGATTTAATTGCGAAAAATGGACAAACAGATTTATATCTTATAATGCTATAATAAAAAATGGCAGGTTAAATTTATAAGTGTTGTTGACTTCCCAAGAGCCCTTAGATCATACTTATTTACGTTTTCGAAGATTTCCAGGCTCCTTCATCTCACAAAGTTTTTTTTATGGTATCTCCCCAAGATTCACATCTTCCAGTAAATATTCTTCTGGCTGAATTTACCTCGGCAAATTATCAGGTCCTTGTTGATGAATTGGCAAGGATTCCGGCTACTGTTGTCAGAGTTGCTGACCCCAAAGAGGTCTCAGGCACTGTACAGGACAAGAGAAGCGCTCTTATTCTTATGGATATCGAGTTTGCTGACGCCGATGATTTTCAGGTTGTCAAAAAACTCCGGGCTGCCCCTGAAACAAAATTCATCCCTATAATTCTTCTTGCTGATATTGGCAAAAATGAAGCCTTGTTTTTTAAAGGATATGAGGCTGGCTGTGTTGATTTTCTCTTTCGGCCGGTGAAGCCGGAAATACTGCGGGCCAAACTCAGCGTCCACCTGGAACTCTATCAACGTCAGCTTGAGTTGCAGGAGGCAAATGATGTTATTCGCGAGCAAAATACTCTCCTTCAGCAGCAGGCTGTGCGCGATGGCCTAACAGGTCTCTATAACCATATCCATTTTCAAGAACTCTTCGCCCACCAGTTTTATTTAGCCAAAAGACATGAGCATCCCTTTTCTCTGCTCATGTTTGATATCGACTTTTTTAAAGAGGTCAACGATTCCTTTGGTCATCAGGTGGGTGATATTGTTTTGAAGAAGTTTGCCGACCTGGTCCAGGCAGAAGTACGGCAAACTGATATCTGGGCCCGGTATGGCGGTGAAGAGTTTGTTCTCGCCCTGCCTGACACCACGGAACAGGGCGCTGTAAATATCGCCGAGAAAATTCGGGATCTCATCTCATCAACACTCTTTACCCATAAAGCGATAACCCTGCAGGTTACGGTAAGTGTGGGCATAAGTGTTTTTGATACCCGGATGAAGCATCCGGCTGAACTCATTGAACAGGCTGATCACGCCCTTTATCAGGCCAAAGCCCAGGGCCGTAACCGAGTAAATTGCTATGAGCCAGGGTCCAAGGGGCCCTATATCCCATGTGGCAGCAAAGGTGAGAC
>JBFFIS010000127.1:0-6791 GCA_041556375.1 Desulfurivibrionaceae bacterium
CGCCACCCTTTGCCACCGCCCTGGACGCCCTCAACGCCGCCGCCAATGTTGCCGACAATATGCAAATGAACAGGCAGCGCAACGTCTCCATCCCCGACTTCATGGCCTGGATGGAAGACATGGCCAGCCAGCCCGATTGGCGGGCCCTCGACATCCGGCACCCCAACGAAGTCGGCACCTTTGTTGATAAGTACGGCGACACATGGCTGCCCTTGGTCTACAGTGATATCCGCGCCAGACACAGTGAGCTGCCGCAGGATAAAACCTTGATCATTATCTGTGACGCCGGCACCCGTTCCTACGAAATCCAGATATTTCTCGATAGCGTCGGCATCACCAATACCCTGGTCCTGGGCGGTGGCTTCAACGTCATCACGCGCCTGGAACCGCACTGGTGGCCAAACAAGTAAACCCTAGCCTAAAGGAGAAAGGATGAAGACCGCAGGACATAACAGGATAAAATCGTGCCTCAAATTCCCGTCTGTATTCATCCTTCTCCCCTCATTCTTCTGTTTCGTCACCTGCCTGCTCTTGTCATCAGCCCTGGCCGGCCAGGTGAATATCAATAGAGCCAGCCACGAGGAACTCACTGCCCTGCCCTACATCGGCACGGCCCGGGCCCAGGCCATAATCAACTTCAGAAAACAGCATGGCCCCTTTCGCCATGTCGACGATCTCCTTAAGGTTGCCAACATCGGCCCCAAATCCCTGGAGGCAATAGCTCCTCATATCACCCTGAGCAGCCAATCCCAAGACAGACATGCGACGTCCACCTATGCCCTTTCAAGCGGTCAGGTGATGCTACTTGCCGACGACCAATACTTCCCGACCCTGATCAACTTCATCAAAACAGCGAACCAACGCATTGAGGTGGCCATGTTTCTTTTCAAGACGACCACATCAAAAAATAATAAGCCGACCCTGCTGGTCAAGGAACTGATCAAAGCTCAAAAACGTGGGGTGGATGTCCAGGTTATTTTAGAAGAATCAGGCTATAGCGAGTCAATCAATAAAGAAAACCAACAGGTTGCGGCCACCCTCCGCACCAATGACATCATGGTCCGCTTTGACTCTCCGGCCACCACCACCCACACCAAATTGGTGCTCATCGACAACCGTTTCTGCTTTGTGGGCAGCCATAATCTAACCCATTCAGCCCTCGCCTTTAACCATGAGATAAGCCTGCTGCTCGACAACCGCACGATGGCCAAGCACCTGCGCAGCTATCTTGCCAGCATCGAATAACAACCATGAATCTTTTTGACCAAACCCGGCAGCTCCATCAGGATGGCAATTTTGAACAGGCCCTGGCCGGTTACCAGACCATGCTCAGTGAAGAACCGGACAACCCCCAACTCTGCTACCTGCTGGCCCTTCTCTATTTTGAACACGGCAAGCAAGACGAGGCAGCACACTGGTTTGGTCGCACCATAGAGCTTGCTCCGGAGGCAGCCCCGGCCCATTATAATTTGGGGGTTATCTTCTTTGAACAGCGAGACTATAAAAAGGCAGCTCAGGCCTATCAGGAGGCGGCAACACTCTGCCCCGATGATGAGGACGTCCTCTTTAATCTCGCCCTGGCCTGGAAAAAGCTGGATAAACTCGAGGAGGCCTTGAGCTGCTACCAGAAGATCCTGGCTCTAACCCCTGACGACCAGGACACCCTCTACAATCTCGGCGTCCTTTACAAAGATATGAACCGGTCTGCTGAGAGCATCACAACCTTTGAAGAAGTGCTGAGCCATAACCAGGAGCATGCCCAATCGTTAAACAACCTGGGCTATCTCTATCACAAGGAAGGCGACAATAAAAAGGCGATCAGCACCTACAAAAAACTGATCGACCTCGACCATAACGCCGCCATGGCTGCCCACATGCTGGCGGCCCTCAGCGGCGAAACTCCGGCCACAGCACCAGACGCCTATGTCCGCGACGTCTTTGACAGTTTTTCCGATCATTACGACGACAGTCTTGTTGATAAACTGGGCTACACCACCCCAACCCTGCTGAAAGAAATGCTCAGCAGTTACGGCGTTCGCCATTTCCCCTCCGCTCTTGACATGGGCTGCGGCACCGGCCTTTCCGGTGAGGCTTTCCAGGACATAACAGGGCACATCAGTGGCCTTGATCTCTCACCAAAGATGCTCGACCTGGCCGCCAAAAAAAACATCTACCACAGCCTGCATGAGAGTGACATATGCTCTTTTTTACAGGAGCATAGAGAATCTTATGACCTCTTTGTGGCCGCCGATGTTTTTGTCTATATCGGTGACCTAAACGACATCTTTGGCTTGGTCAAAAAAAGAGCACATACAAACGCCCTCTTTCTCTTTTCCACGGAGCTTACCGATCAGGATTTCTCCTTGAAGCCTACAGGCCGTTACGGCCACGCCGAATCTTATATCCGCGAGCTGGCCACGAAGAACGGTTTTACCCTTATCGATGTCAGGGGGGCGAATATCCGTAAAGAAAGGGGGGAATGGATTGCCGGCAACCTCTATATGCTCCAGGCCTAATCTCAAAAGTCAATTGCCCCTAGACGTAACAGCCTTTACCAGTATATAAAAATCACACTGTCCTTAATGTGAACCACAAACCAAACAGGAGTGACCCATGAAAGTCATCGGATTTAACGGCAGCCCCCGGAAGACGGGCAACACATCCATCCTTATAAAGGCGGTTTTTGCTGAACTGGAAAAAGAAGGTATTGAGACCGAGTTCATCCAACTCGGCGGCCAGCAAGTGCGGGGCTGTGTGGCCTGCATGAAATGCCTGAAGGACAAAAATCAAAGGTGCGCCAATAACGATGACAACATGAATGAATATATCGAAAAGATGATTGCCGCCGACGGTATTCTTCTGGGCTCGCCAACCTATTTTGCCACGGTGTCGACGGAGATCAAAGCCCTCATCGACCGGGCCGGCTATGTGGCCCGGGTCAACGGCAGCCTCTTCAAACGTAAAGTCGGGGCGGGTGTTGTCGCCATGCGCCGGGCCGGATCAGTCAATGTTTTTGACACCATGAACCACCTCTTCACCATCTCTGAGATGATTATTCCGGGCTCAAGCTATTGGAATATGGCGGTGGGCCTCAAGCCCGGAGACGTCAAGGATGACAAGGAAGGTATGGAGACCATGCGCATTCTCGGCGAGAACATGGCCTGGCTGCTCAAGAAAATCCACCAGTAGAAAGGGACGAATGCCGCTGGCAGAGTGCTGAATGTCGAATTTCGAAGGCCACCAACATGTCCCCTTCGGAATTCGACATTTCATCTCATGTCTTGCGACGCCGTACCACGACTTTGCGCTTGCCGCCTCCACCGCTGCCCTTCTTCCGGCGGACAACCACCTTTTTCTTCTTCACCGGCACCTCCGGCTCGCTGCCATCTTTGCCCTGGGAGTAGTTACAGCCCGCCTTTGGGCAGCGGAGAATACTCTTCCCACTGAGAACTTTCTTCTCCACCAAAAACGGCGAACTACAGAGGGGGCAATGGATCGGATGGGGTCGGGACCAGGCCATAAACTCGCAGGTGCTGCGGGTACAAACATACATATTCTTACCGGTGGGCGTCCGCTTGACCCCTAGCTGGCCCTGATGACAGAGGGGACATGCAATGGCCTCGGCATCATCCTCCTTTATGGCGCCTTCCGTATATCGGCAGGCCGGAATACCTGTACAGGCCCAATACTTTCCAAAACGGTCGCCTTTGAGAATCATGGCCCGGCCGCATTCGGGGCAAGGCTTTGTGGCCACCCCAGGGGGGCCATGGGCATCTTCTTTCTTGGCAGACAAGTCCGACTTGAACGGTGGCACTGCTGCCTCAACAGCAAGGACAGCAGTAGGGGCTACCAGTTGCTCTTCGGCCTCCTGGAAAAGTTTCTCAGCCTCGGCAGCCGCCTCCTCATCATACAAGGAGATTTCGTCATCCTCTTCGACAAAAGCCAGCTGCTCGCCACTGTGCTCAGCGGGCTCCTCAACAAAAGCACTCCCTTCGCCATCTTCTTCTCCTGAAACTGGCCTTTCAGCCACCACAGCACCAGCAGTGCTGCCCTCGTCCGGCAGGCTAGGAACAGCAGGGACCTCCTGAACATTTTCCGGCTCCGGCGCGACCTCAGGGATCTGAGCCTGCTTCTCTTCCGCCATCCGGCCAAAATCGACAAAAGCTGCCTCTTTTTGGACCGAGACAGGAACAGCCTTTTTCGCCCCTATTGTTGGGGCATCACTCTTAATAATGCTTTTTGATTTTTTCAGACGCTTGGGGAGTGAAGTGGGCATCTTGACCTTGACCAGAGGCCTGCCCTGCATGATCAAGTTTTGGTCAAACTGCTTCAACGCCATTTGAAAACGCTTGCGGCCAGAGGCGACCTCGTCAACGGTCTGGGCATAATAGACAACAAAGTTCATGCCCTGTATACCGGGGAAGGCCCGGTTGAGGGTATTGACCACCTTGAAGAGGTTGGCGTCACATTGCAGGGTGCCATTCTCTTGGGCGTTGACATATCCGGCAGCACAGAGCCTGCCGATGATCTGCACCACCTCATTCTGCCTATCAATACCAAGCTCGCCAAGATCTTCAGCCAAACTGGGCAGGGTGTAAAGATCTTGTGTCCTGCCGACCTGCTGTCCAGGAACCACCTGGGCGACCTTAGCCTCCTCACCCTCCTGCAGAACATCGTCAACCCGGGCAGAGAGAAGGGCATCATAGCCGTACTGATAAACCTGGAGAAAGCCAGGCTCCTCAATGACGCGACATTCACTCTGCAATCGATATTTATCGGTCTGCAGATCCAAAATTATCTCTTTTCCCGTACCGATCTGCATCTGGCTGGCCAAGGCCCGCCGCCAGACAAGGTCATAGACTTTGCGGGCAACATCAGAAAGGCCCGAGAGATCATCCGGAGCTATGCGCGGATCAACCGGCATAATGCCGAACTCGGTTAGGGGGCCACTTCGCAAACACTCCTTACCGAACAGGGTAACAACGTGCTCTTTAACCGCATCAGCCAGGGGCTGAACAGTGCCGAGGCCAACAGGATAAAGGGAAGAGATCAAAGCCTGGCGCCGGCCATCAACGGATACACCGGCAGAAAGAGAGGTAGCTGCCTGCATTGCCTCTGCCACCGGAATATGACAATAGCGGAAGGCGTCAAAAATGAGATCGTAGAGGGTGTAGAGCTGAGGAGCGGGAATTTCAAGGTTATTTTCCTGGCGACCAACGACCCGGAAAGATTGGCCCACCAGATCTCCGGCAACCTCCTTGGCCTGTTCTCGGCCTTCGAGGTTCTCATCGCAGCAGACCCCAAACACCTCTTTGAGGGTGGCCGGGAACACGCCCTTGGAACCTTGCAGCGAAAGCTGGACATGCCACTTCGGTGTCCCGGAAAACTCTTTGACCTCCTGTTCTCGTTCTGCCAGCAAGGCCAAAGCCGTCAAGACAGGGATGGACAAGGGCATACCTCCCGGACCGGAACGGGTGCCGAGAAGTCGTTGAAGATGAGTGGCAAGGCAGCGCTGAAAACACTCTTCAAAATAAAAGCGGGCCGCCTGCCCTGAGTCCGTAGGCTCGACAAGCTCCATGGCCTTTGACAGGCCTTCTTCATCAAGTGATGCCAGATGAAGACGCCGGCATTGCAAGCTCCCCTTGGAGAGCTGACCGACCATACCAGCCCACAACCAACTGCTATACTCTCCTTGCGCACTGTGATCAAAAGCCAGATAAATCCCCTCATGGCCTTTATGCAGCAATATCTTCAAGACATCATGACTTTCAGCAACGGGCTTAAAGAGAAAACCTTCTTCACCACGGGCGAGATGGTCAACATTTTTGGCCTCCACCACTGCGGCAATGGCAGGAACCACGAGCACCTCGCCCTTATCCTTCAATGCTGCTTGCAGCGTCTTTGCCTTTTCCGCAGTTTCAACAAGAATATATGGCTGCCCCATCAATCCCCCCGGGAATTTTTTTTTAACCACTGCAATCACTTTAACGACAGCTACTGACTAAATCAAACAAATGGCAAGCAAATCAGCTATTTTTTATGCCTTTGGCGCTTTTTTCCGATACGTTATAAATACGCTCTATTGTTGATGTAGAGATGGAGTTAGCAATCATTTCTCTGGCGAAAACACATGTCCCTTATCAGCCTATCAGGCATTGGCAAAGCCGTTGCCAATCTCGACCTCAATGAAGCCACCCTCAAGGCCAGGCTTCTCCAGGCCATCTGTAAGCATTTTCCCGACCAAGAAAGCCTTGATAGCGTTACGGCCATTGACCCCCTTGACCTCATTCACGAGCTTTGGGCTCCAAAGAATGCTGCGGACATTAAGGCAAAACGCAAGAACCTCAGCAGCCTCAAATCAAGCATCAACAAGAGTCTTAAGGCAGGCATCAAAAGCGGTGCCAATCCGGAAGGTATCATCATTGGCCGCGACAACGTCTTTATCATTGCCGAAGAAAAAAAGAACCTTTTGCTCGACAAACTCGCCTTGGGAGACGGCAGCCATTCCATCCTCGGAGCCCTGGCCGCCCTTAACGACATGCTCGCCGGCATCGGCACCACCACCGACCCCAGCGAGGCCCTGAAAATCCTGGACCAACTCGACTCCGCCCGCAGCACCTTAAGCAGGCTGGCCGGCCTTAGTGCGGAGGAGACTGACACAGATAAAATCCTGCCCAGCGAAGATACTGGTGAACAGACGGATGTGGAGGAGTTTGAGGTAGACGATGACACGATCATCGAGTTTGTCGAAGAAGAAACCATGCCCGGCAGCGAGGAAGATGAAGGGGGAA
>JBFFIS010000128.1:0-6775 GCA_041556375.1 Desulfurivibrionaceae bacterium
ACATCAGAGAAGAAACAATAATCAGCGACACAAAAACTCTTCAGCCTCATCAACATCGAGCTTGCTGCCGATAATGAGTGGCACCCGCTGATGAAGATCTTCAGGCTCAATATCGAGAATATTACGGCAATCATCAGTGATAGCCCGACCGCCGGCCTGTTCAATGAGCATGGCCAAGGGAGAGGCCTCGTAGAGCAAGCGCAATTTGCCATAGGGCTTAGTGGCGTCCTTGGTGTCACGCGGGTAGGCAAAGATACCGCCGGTGATCAGGTTACGATGGAAATCAGCAACCAGAGAGCCGATATATCTGGAGCTGTATGGCCGCCCTTTACTCTTGTCCGGCTGGTTTATCTTCTCAAAAAACTCTTGGACGTTCTCCGGCCAAAAGGGCTGGTTATACATGTTCACACTAAAATACTTGGCCCGTTCCGCCGTCTTGATATCGGCATGGGAGAGATAAAACTCACCGACGCTGGGATCCAGGGTAAAACCATGAACGCCATGACCAGTGGTAAAAACCAACATGGTTGATGAACCGTAGAGAATGTAACCGGCCGCCACCTGCTTGCTGCCGGCCTGTAGCAAATCACCGATATCCCCCTGGCCATCCTCGGAGAGACGGCGATGGACGGAAAAGATGGTGCCGATACTGACATTAACATCGATATTGGAAGAGCCGTCCAGAGGATCAAAGGCCAGGGTGTATTTCCCTTCATAGCCCTCCTCCACTGGGATAATGTCATCCTCCTCTTCGGAAGTCATCACACAGAGATAACCGGAGCGAGCCATGCGCCTGACAATGGTGCGATTGGCAAACTCATCGAGCTTCTGAACCTCTTCGCCCTGGATATTGGTCTTACCGGACATGCCGAGGATATCTGCAAGGCCGGCCATATTGACCTCAGCAGAGATAGTTTTGCCGGCAACAATGAGCTCATTAAGCAGCCCAGAAAGATCACCGGTGGCTTCCGGGTGCAGGCGCTGGCTATCAACAATATGTCTATGAACGGTAACTCCCAGTGGTCTTCTCATGTTATCCTCTCTCCCGACTTCTCATACAAAAAAATAAAACGCCGTTGCCTCATTTACCTATAGGCAAAATGCCGTGAGACATGGCGAAAATCGTTATCACTTCCGAACCTCACCCTATTGAAATCACTAAAAGTTCCCTGCGCAACTACTTTTTTGCTTTTACAGTTTTTCATAGAAGCACCAAAGCTGTAGAATGGCAGATGACCTCCTATGACTCTCAAAATCGCACCCCATAAAAAATCAAGCAAACACCTCTCCACCGGGGACTTGCGCTCTTATTTCAGAGTATTGCGCCGCAATCCCAACTTTACCCACCTCTGGCTTGCCGGGGTCATCAGCCATATCGGCAACTGGTTTAACTATATCGGTATCTTTGTGCTGTTAAACGAATATACCGGTTCGGGGCAGGCGGTGAGCTGGTTTCTCATTGCCAAATTCATGCCGTCATTTTTGTGGGGACCGGTGGCCGGCGTTATTGCCGACCGCCTGCCCCGCAAGCTGATTATGATTGCCGGAGATCTCATCCGGGCCCTCATTGTTCTTGGCTTTCTCTTTGTTAACGACGCTGGTGACCTCTGGCTCATCTATGTCCTGGCCCTGACCCAGGAGACTGTGTGGACCTTCACAGATCCAGCCCGCCGGGCCTCCATCCCCAACCTCTGCGCCAAGGAAGAGCTCAAAATTGCCAACAGCCTCAACGGCGCCACCTGGTCGGTGATGCTGGCCGTGGGAGCCGCCTTGGGCGGCCTTGTTTCAGCCCATTTTGGCTGGCAAACCGCTATCATCGTTGATGCCACAACCTTTATTGTCTCAGCAACCCTGCTCGTTGCCCTGCCCCTTCCCCACCGGGCCCGGCCGCGCCAAGAGCATAAAACATGGGCGACCATGCTGGGTCTCACCGACCTCATGGCGGGCTGGCGCTATGTTCTCCACCATCCGGAGACGGCCCGACTCATGTTGGTCAAAAGCGGCTGGGCCATGGCCGGCGGGATCTTGGTCATGCTTACCATTTTCGGCGAACAGATCTACGGAGGCGAAACGGGCGGCAAGAGCGGCGTGCTCTATTCAGCACGTGGCCTGGGAGCGGCCCTGGGCCCTATTATGGCCTGGAATGTCTTCGGTGAAGAAAAAAAGGATATGAGGCGAGCCATCGGTTTTGGCTTCTTTATGGCATCCGCCTCCTACCTCTGCTTCAGCCAAGTCACCTCTGTCTGGTTGGCAGCCTTCTTTGTCTTCACCGCCCACCTGGGTGGCTCGGTGCAGTGGGTCTTTTCAACCACCCTCCTCCAAGAGATGGTGGAGGACGGCTTCAGGGGCCGGGTATTCGCGGCTGAGATGGGTCTTCTCACCCTGGTTCTGTCAATCTCCACCTGGCTCACCGGCTTCGTCCTCGACCAAGGCATGGCGCCACGGCTGGTCACGGCCGGCCTGGCCACCTGTTTTCTTTTCCCCGGCCTGGTCTGGACCCTGACTGAACGCCGCCGGCCATCAGTATAATCAGCTAAAAAAACAATAGGGGTCCTTGTCGCGAGAGATGTCCAAGCCCATGCCGTGGGTGACGGCAAGGCAACCCCCACAGACCGCCCGTATCTTACAGCCATCACAGGCCCTAGAGCCTGACCGGTATCGTTGTGCCGCCTTAGAATGGTAGACCTCTGACAGAGTATTTTCGCAAACATTGCCGATGTATGACGGAAACTTGCGACAGGCGTGGACCTCGCCCTCGGCCAGCAGCGACAGGAAGTTGAAGGCCGCCCCACAGCCATAGCCCGTACAGCCGCCAAACGACGCTCTGCCCTGGCGGGCAAAGACAGCGTTAAGGTGGTTGTCCTTGAGTCCCATGCAGGGGTTTGCCAGGGAGGCGGCATAATAAGCGTCCAGGAACTCTTCAAAGCCCTCGGTGGGGGCCGAGAGCAGCTGCGCTCCTTCGCCCACCATGGCCAACCGGTTGAAGTTAAAGAGGTCGACCTTGTCCCGTAAAATTTCAGCAAGGGGCAAAACTTGATTCTGGTTCTCCCGGGTCAGTGTGAGCATGACCATGGAATAGATGCCAAGCTCCTTCAAAATAGCGAGGAAGTCGATGATCCGGCTAAAATGGCCGGCACCGCGCATATGGTCATTATGCTCTTGGAGCCCCTCCAGGCTGACCTGGTAAAACTCCAGAGGCTGAATGGCCTGCAGCTCCTCAAGAACCTGCTGCTGCGCTGGATTACCGAGAATGGCCAGTTGAAAACCACGATCAGAGGCAGCCTGGTAGAGCTCTGCAAAACGCGGGTAGAGCAAAGGATTACCGCCGGAGAAAGTCACCTGGCCAAAGACATGATGCTCTTGACAGAAGGCCCGAAAATCATCAAGGATGGCCAGGGCCTGATCAAAGTCAACGGCCTTTCGGCTTGTCCGATCATAGCAATGCTTGCAGTGCAGGTCACAGGCCTGGGTGATATGCCACTGCAGGGTGAATGCCGACGAGGAGAGATACCTCTCTGAGGTAAAATCATTGACGCCGAAAACAGCAGGATCACGGCGAATGCTGGTCTCCGGCACCAGAATATACTCCTCCTCCTCCGCCCGCTGCAAAACACGATCAAGATAGGCCAAGGTCACCTTATGCTCGCTGGCCGCCTGGCCCAGATCAATATCCTCTTCAACGAGCTTTAGGGCCAGCAGGTCCTGGGGACCGGCATTTTTATAGCGCACCGCGCCACTGGTCAGCCGCCAGACGAGAATAAGCTGCTCACCCGGCTGGCCCTCATCGTCGCGACCGGCCAGGATCGGGGCGAGGTTCTGCCAGGAGAACTGGGCCAGCCGGAGAGTGGGGTTAATAACACTTCTGTCAGCCGGGGGAGATATATCAACAGCAGCCCCTTCGACTTCAGCGACTAACTGCTCAAGGCGGGCCAGGTCGGCAAGAAAGGGGGGCAGATTATAACCATCACCATGTTCGGTTAACCAGCCGACCATGTCCTGTGGGGCCGGATTATGCTGGGCCGGCAGGGATTGGCCGAGAATTGCTAAGGTACGTGGGTAATCGGTAATCATCTCTGTCCTTGTCACCTGAATCGTTAGGGAAGAGGAATAAAAAAATCGGGCCTACCGCCAGTTGCGGCAAACCCGATTTCAATCATAAAAGTGCAACCTGCACTTTGCAACAGAAACCTTATGGGGCAGTGGAGCCCGGCAGATTTCTATTTGCTGCCAGGGCCTCAGCCAGAGCCCGCGGCATCTTTTTTCTTTTCGACACTCCCGGTGTCGTCTTTGGTACCACCTCAGCTGGAGGCGGCGGGATCAGCCTTTTTATCAGTGCTCACGGCACTGCCTTTTGTCCCGCCTCAGCTGGATCCTGTCTGATGCTGCTCCTCTTCGCCAGCGCCACCTGCGCCGGTTTTACCAGGGCCTCAACTGCTGCCGGCATGGGCCCCGGGAACAGCAACTCCTACTCCGGCAATGAGTCCGGCGAGTCCGAACCGTGCCAAAGTTTTCTTGAGTTCCTTGATTTCCACGTCTTTTCCTCCCACATAAAGGATTTAGTGCAATGCAGAGATTGCAGCCAGGCAACCTCCGCCACTCACGGTAGAAATCAGTATCTCACAACCTATCATTTTTCTCCAACGACTTTTATCAATTGATAGGCTTTTCCTATTGTCAGACCTGGAGCCCCTCAAACCCTTGCCAGCTCTCAACCTTATTTTGGTAGAGAGCAGCCTCATCAGGCCGGCCATGTTTACGGCATCCCTTCGCATAGATATTAGCCTTTCTGACAATCTCCCGGGCCAGGGCTTGCCGTTGCTCCTCTGAGCAGTGGGCCAGGCCGGCAACCTTTTCCATGGCCCGGATGCGAAAACGATCCATCCCAACCCGGAACTGGGCAGAAACCTGATCGTGACGCCCTCCCTGCTTGTAGGTAAATGGCTCATCAATCTTCAAAAAGGGCTGGGAGATACTGGCCCGCAGCCAAAGCTCATAGTCTTCGCAACAGGGAAAGGATTCATCAAACAACCCGACCCGGTCAAAGAAATCCCGCCGGGCCATAACCGTTGACATCCCTACGCAACAGAGGGGCAGACATTGTGCAAAGATATGGCCATGGGGCCGGGCATGAATTTTCTTCTGGTTCAAGAACTCACCGCGCCGGTACCAGATTTCATCTGTATGACTGATCAGAAACTCAGGGTGCTTGGCCATGCCTTGAAGCTGGATGACAAGTTTTCTGTCATCCCACCAGTCGTCAGAGTCGAGAAAGGCCAGGAGTTCGTGGCTGGCCTCTCTGATTCCAAAATTACGGGCAGCGGCAGGACCTTTATTTTCCTGGTACAGGCAGCGGATTTTGCCGTCATAGGAGTGCAGAACCTGCCGGGTTTCATCAGTGGAGCCATCATCGACCACCAGCAGCTCGACATCGACACCAACCTGGTCGAGCACAGAGTCAATGGCCTTCTCGAGCAGACCACCGGCCCGGTTATAAGTTGGGATAATGACAGATACCGGTTGCAGTTCAGCCATGGCCTTCAATCCAGATAGATGATTTCACCGCCATGCTCCACGACCTCGACATCATCCTGGAGGTGGTGCAAAATAAGGCCGCCGTCATCGGCAATGGCCTTCACGGTGGCTGTGTACTGAGGGTTATTCTGGACATTGAAACCAAAGGACACCCGGCGCTTACAGCTTGTGCACAGGGCGCGATAGGATGCCATAAAGGCGCTATGATCGCCTTCACGCTCTTCCTCCTCATAGGTCAGGAGACCGATGTTCCAGCGCAGCTTGGCAAGAAGATCCAAGGCAACCTGGTCAAGATCAAAACCGTGGCCGGCGCAGGTCTTCATGCTGGTCGCCAAGCCGGAAAGCTCGGCGGGAAACTGGCAGTTATTAACATTGAGGCCAACACCCACCAGGATAAACTCCTCAGAGGACTCCGGACAGATGAAGGTTTCGCAGAGAATGCCGCAGAGTTTCTTGCCATCGACAAGGACATCATTGACCCACTTGAGCTCCCCCTCAAGGCCAAAGTGACGCACAGTCTCACAAACACTGACCCCGGCAACCAGCGGTAAGAGTTGGGTGGTCTGGGGCAGCCACTGGTTAAAAAGGGCCACCACCATCCAAATCCCGCCCTCAGGCGCATACCAGGGCCGCTGAAAACGCCCCTTGCCTCCGGTCAGGGTCTCGGCAAACAAGACCGATCCGCTGGCAAAGCTCCGGTTATTTTGCGCTGCCAGGCGTATCTGCCGACGCACCTCATCCATGGCGCGGGGTAGACTCTGATAAGGTTGGATTTGGGAGGCAACAATGGCCCCATAACGAAAAATAGCGTCCGTTGGCAGTGAAGATCCGGCAGAACGCCGGTCCAGTTCTTCCTGGGCTATATATGAGGCAAGGAGGTCGGCAGAGGGGAAAGAAACTACTCCCATTCCGCCTTGACCCGGGTGATAATTTTTTCCACCAGGGGCAGAATATCGGGCGGGCAGATACCCACAAGGGGTTCGCCCTGTTCAACGCTCTGCCCTGGGGAGAAATAAACGGAATGGATAATGCCGGCAGCTCCTTCGTAATAAACCGGAGTATCGCGCTTCATCAGTGACATGGTGAAAACCTCATCGCCGCTCTTCACCTTCACCGAGCGTTGACCAAATTTGTCGATACGATTCTGAACATCCATGGCGAAATAGTACTTGGCCTTTTCCGGAGCCTTGAAGGGCACAAGGACCTTGCGGAGGATTTGCTCAATAATCTCCCTTTTTTGAGG
>JBFFIS010000129.1:0-6774 GCA_041556375.1 Desulfurivibrionaceae bacterium
CAGAAAGGCGTCAGCTTTATGCCATGCTGGCCGGTATTATTGCCACCGCAGCCCTGCTCTTCATGGTGGGCTGGGGGATTTATGTCGGACTGAGCCATAGTACATTTTTTCAGGTTGAGTCGATCGCTGTCAAAGGCTCGGCACGCTTTAGTGCCGATAGCATAGTGTCCATGGCCGGACTCAACAATAAAAGCAATCTTGTTGCTGTCAGCAAAAAGAAGATCGAGTCCTCGCTGCGGGAGAACGGCTGGATTCGTAAGGTCGAGGTCGACAAGCAATGGCCGAACAGTATTACCATCGTTATTTATGAAAGAAAGCCCGCTGCCATGGTTCACCTCAACGGCGAGTTGTCCTATATGGATAGCCGCGGCAATGTTTTTGCCAAGGTAGCAAAGGGTGAGGACCTTGATTATCCGGTGCTGCTGGTGCCCGGCGAGGAGACCCTGGCCGACCAAAAGGCGATGAAAGGCCCCCTGGACCTGTTGCGCTACGTCAGTCATGGCAACCCGGACCTGCCTAAGCAGAATATCTCGCAACTGGTCTTGGATGAGCAGGGCGGATTAACCATGTATCTGGCCGATAACCCCTTTCCGGTGATTTTAGGCCGGGATAAGATGTGGACAAAGTATAAGCGCTTAACCAAGGTTCTGGCGTGGCTCTATAAGAAGAGAAAGTTTAGCACGGTGGCTTCTATTGATATGGAATATCTTGAAAGCCGCGTTCTGGTAAAGTTTAACGGCTAACTCTGTGTACCCACAGGGGATGGTAGCAATTATGCCTAAGAAAGAGAGTGAGAAAAAATTGGCTAAACAGGCGGCGCATGAAAAGAAGCGGGGCGAGATTGTCGTCGGCCTTGATATCGGCACCACCAAGATCTGCACCATTGTCGGCGAGGTTTTCCCGGACAAGGTCGACATCATTGGCATAGGGGTTCATCCCTCCATCGGCATGCGTAAAGGGGTGGTGGTTAATATTGAGGCCACGGTCAACTCCATCAAACGCTCGGTGAACGAGGCAGAGGTCATGGCCGGTTGCCGGATATCATCGGTCTTTGTCGGGATTGCCGGTTCCCATGTCAAAGGGGTTAACAGTGATGGTGTCATAGCCCTGAAGAACCAGGAGATTACCCAGGACGATATTGCCAGGGTGGTGGACAATGCCAAGGCCATTCCTCTGACCCAGGAGCAAGAGGTCCTCCATGTCTTGCCCCAGGAATTTAAGGTTGATGGCCAGGGTGGCATCCAGGACCCGCTCGGCATGGCCGGCGTTCGTCTGGAGGCCGAGGTCCATATCGTCACCGGCTCGGCCACTGCCGTTCATAATATCGTCAAGTGTTGCAACAAGGCCGGTCTTGATGTTGATGATGTTGTACTCGAGCCGGTGGCCTCGGCCCACGCCGTCTTGACCAAGGAGGAGCAGGAGCTTGGCGTCGGACTTCTCGATATCGGCGGCGGTACCAGTGACCTGGCAGTCTTTGCCGACAACTGTATTCGTCAGACCTTTGTCCTTGGTATCGGCGGCGATAACCTCACCAACGATCTTTCCCACGGCCTGCGGACGCCGCTGCTTGATGCCGAGCGGCTCAAGGAGAAATATGGCTGCGCCATTGCCTCGCTTATTGATAAGGATCAGGTGATTGAGGTGCCGTCGGTTGGCGATAAAAAGCCGCGCAAACTTTCTCAGCGGGTGATGGGGGAGATCCTTGAGCCTCGGGTGGAAGAGATGCTGACCTTGATCAATCAGCAGATGATCGATAATAAGGTAAAAAATAAGATCCATGCCGGTGTCGTCATGACCGGTGGCAGTTCGCTGCTCGATAATATGGTGGATTTGGCCGAACAGATCTTTGATCTGCCGGTTCGTATCGGCTATCCGCGCCATGTCGGCGGGGTCACCGATCTGGTCAATACACCGCAATGCGCCACCGGAGTGGGTTTGCTTCTCTATGGTGCCAAGCATGAGCCGGGGCAGTTTTTAATTGATAACGGCCCAATGTTGGCCAAGATCAGCAGAAAAATAAAGAGTTTCTTTATGCGGGTGATGTAGGGTCGCCGGCTTTACTTAAGGCGGCTTGAAAATGTTGTGCTGGCCTGGAAGGGACCCAGCGGAACTGAGTAAGGAAATAACACTATCTATCTAGTTGAATTTTAAAGTTTCAGGGGACTGGTAAACAATGAGGGGAGATAATCATGTCAGAATTTAAAATGGCAAATGTAGAAGGAAGGGCCCGGATCAAGGTGTTCGGCGTTGGTGGTGGTGGCGGCAACGCCGTCAATACCATGGTAAAGCAGGGAATCACCGGAGTTGAGTTTATCTCCGGCAATACCGACCTGCAGGCCTTGGAACGCTCCAGCGCTGATGTCCAGATTCAGCTTGGCGTCGAGACAAGTAAGGGCCGTGGTGCCGGCGCCAACCCCGAGGTGGGCCGGCTGTCTGCCGAGGAGAGTCAAGATGCCATCAGGGCCGCATTAAAGGATTCGGAGATGGTCTTTGTTGCAGCTGGTCTCGGAGGCGGCACCGGTACAGGGGCTGCGCCGGTAATCGCCAAGATAGCCAAGGAAAACGGTGCCCTCACCGTGGCTGTCGTTACCAAGCCCTTTACCTTTGAGGGTAAGGCCCGGATGAAAAAGGCCGAGGCCGGCTGGGAAGCACTCAAGGAGAATGTTGATACCATTATCACTATTCCCAATGACCGGGTTCTCGCCCTCTCTCAGAAGTCGACGATGTTCATGGACTCTATGAAAATGGTTGACGACGTCCTGGTCAAGGCCATCAAGGGCATCACCGATCTTATTAATATGGATGGTTATATCAACCCAGATTTTGCCGATGTCTGCGCTGTGATGAACGAGATGGGCACCGCTCTCATGGGTTCCGGTTCCAGTGTTGGCGATAACCGGGCCAAAGAGGCGGTGAAGCAGGCCATTGAAAGTCCGCTTCTCAAGGATGTCTCCATTCAGGGGGCCCGTGGCGTCTTGGTCAATATGACAGCCCGTCAGGATTCCTTGGCCATGCATGAGGTTACCGAGGTGACCAGCCGTATCCAAAACGAGGTCCATGAGGATGCCAACATCATCATGGGTGTTATTTTTGACGAGAATGCCGGCGATGAAATGCGGGTAACCGTGGTGGCCACCGGTATCAAGGATGAGGCCAAGCTGGCCCCCCTTGCCGAAGTCACACCCATCGCCGTCAACGGTGACCCAAGTCCCAACAGGTATTATCACAGCGAATCGCAGAACAGTACCTCTCTGAATTCAGCCAAGGTCCATCAGATGAAACAGGCCAGTCTCTTTGGGGCTGACGTTAATCCCCTTGACGAGGAAACCCTTGATGTGCCGGCCTGGATCAGGAAAAATGCCAATTAGTTTTCGCATCTCCTTTCAATATTTGGTTGCCCCGGAGTAACTCCCCATGCTCGTAAGGCAACCATGGAGCCACAAAGCCCACGAAGATTATCCCCTCTTCGTGGGCTTTGTGGCTTTGATACTAGCACTCCCGACGCTATGAAGGCATCAGCAGACCTGCTTGCCCAGGAACAGGGCACCATCATCAAGAAGTGGAAGGATAAACTTCCCATTGCCCTGGTGTTTCCAAACATCTACAGGTTGGCCATGTCGAATCTTGGCATGCAGCTTGTCTATCGGATAGCCAACGATAATCCCCATATTGTCTGCGAACGGGTCTTCTTGCCAGAGAGCGGTGGCCCACCAAAGTCTATTGAATCCGGGCGCCTGCTCAGCGATTTCCCCATAATATTTTGTGCCTTAAGTTTTGAAAGCGACTACCTCAACCTTCTAAAAATATTTCTGCAGGCAGGTGTGGAGCCGCTTGCGGCCAACAGGCAGGAAAGTACGGGGCCTCAGTCCCCTGTTGTTGTCGGTGGTGGCGTCGCCACCTTTATTAATCCGGAGCCCTTGGCCCCCTTTGTCGATATGTTTGTTATCGGTGATGCTGAGGTTCTTTTGCCTGGCCTTCTAGGAAAGATAACCGCAGCCTTCAGCACCGAGCAGGGGTGGCAGCGCCAGCTCTTGGACCAATGCGCTGCTCTGCCGGGCTATTATGTCCCGCAAAAATACAGCTATGAATTTACAACGGCGGGCGACTTTGCTGGTTTTAAGGTTGATGAGGGAGCTCAGTTCCCCATTGAAAAACAACTATGTCTGGATCAGCAACAGGCCGGACATTCTGAGCTGCTGACTCCGAACACCGAGTTTGCCAGTCTTTATCTGGCCGAACTTGGTCGCGGTTGCAGCCGCGGCTGTCGTTTTTGTGCGGCCGGCTTTGTCTACCGGCCGCCGCGCCTGTGGCGCAGCGAGGCCATTGTCTCTGCTCTGGAACAAATGCCGGCCGGTTGCTCACGGGTCGGGCTGCTCGGCATGGAGATGGCGCATGTTGACGATTTGGCTCAGGTGGCGCGTTTCCTCGAGGGTGGCCAGTGCTCGCTGTCTTTTTCATCCCTCAGGGCCGATGCCCTTGGCCCGGAGCTGGTTTCACTGTTGCAGAAAAGCGGTCTGAAGAGTGCGGCCATTGCCCCGGATGGCGCCTCCGAACGGCTACGGGCTGTGATCAATAAGGGCCTCAGTAAACAGGATATACTCAGCGCTGCCCGGACCCTGGTTGAGGCCGGGATCAGCACCTTAAAGCTCTACTTTATGATCGGTCTGCCAACTGAGGAGGATGCTGACCTTCAGGAACTGGTCGATCTTGTTGGTGAGGTGAAAGAGGAGATAGATACGGTGGGACGGGCCCGGGGCCGCCTGGCGACGATCGCCGTCAGTTTGAACTCTTTTGTTCCTAAAGCCTGGACCCCTTTTCAGTACGCGGGCTTTGCCGGTGTCCCGGAGCTCAAGCGCCGTATAAAATTTTTACGCAAGGAGCTCAAGGTCTTTGCCAATGTAAAGCTTAAGGTCGATAAACCCGACAATGCCTTTTATCAGGCCGTCCTTGCCAAGGGCGACCGGCGCCTCGGCCTCGCCCTGCTTGAGATGGCACGTTCTGGCCGGAACTGGCGGCAGGTGGTGAAGGATCATGGTCTTGACCCCCTTGCCATCGTCGGCCCCGGCCAGAAAGAGGCAAAATTCTGCTGGCAGATCATTGATCACTCCATGAATTCAGACTATTTATGGTTAGAGTATACAAAGGCCCTTTCAGGAAAAACAACTCAGCCCTGTGATACGTCACAATGTCGGCGCTGCGGAGTATGCGGTGAGTAATCCAAAAAGCGACAAAGAAAATCTGGCAGTTCTCAAACCTTTTCGGCTGGTAAAGTTCTTTTCTTATACCTCTATTGGCGTTGTTGCCTTTACCACCCTGGTTCTGGCCTGGATTATCTCAAATTACACCACTAAGGCTCTGCTCGACCGCAGCAAAGAGTATACCCTGGTCCTGGCTGAGAACCTCAGCCATCAAATCTTTCAGCAGTTTGTCCTCCCCCTAGCCCTGCAGAATAGGCAGATCGCCGTTCAGGATCCGCGTCAGTTCGAAAAACTCGATGATATTGTCCGCAATGCCACCCATGGCGTCAATATTCAGTCGGTGACCATCTATTCGAAAAAGGAGAACATCGTCTCCTACTCGACTGTACCGGAACGGATTGGCAAAAAAGATCTGGCCGATGCCGATTACAAGAAGGCCATTGCCGGAGAGAACAGTTCGTCTTTTGTCTTGCGTGGTTCCCTGCTCCACCTCCTGCCCGGCAGCCCTGATGTCTCGTGCATTATCAAGACCTATATCCCGCTGCGCAAAGAGAAGCCCTTTAGTGTCGACGAGTCGGTAATGGGAGTTATTGAAATTGTACAGGATCTCTCGGATGATCTGGAGGCCCTCATCCGTCTGCAGGGCACCATACTGCTGACCTCCATGGTTGTCATGGCCGCTCTCTTTATTGTCCTGTCAATGATTGTTCATCGCGCTGATCTTATTATTGAAGAGAGGTCGAGGGAGAGGAGGAGGCTTGAGGAAAAGTTAAGCGCCAGCCACCGCCTGGCCTCTCTCGGTAAAATGGTGGCCTCGGTTTCCCATGAGATTAAGAACCCCCTGGGCATCATACATTCTACCGCTGAGATCCTTGGCAAGCGTATTGCCAAGGTGGCGCCCGGGAAGGAACATCTCGCCGCTATTATCGTCGATGAGACCGCCCGTTTGGACGGTATTGTTCGCGAGTTTCTTGATTTTGCCCGGCCGCAAACCCCGGAGCTCAAGGATGTTGCCATTAACGATATTCTTCGTAAGGCATATTCCTTTATGAAGGCCGATCTGCTGAAGCGCGGTGTCGCCATTGAGTTGGACTTAGCCGATAGTCTTCCCTGGATTAAGGGGGACTACGATCAATTATATCAAGCTCTGATGAATATCATTGTTAATGCTGCCCAATCTATGCCCCAAGGGGGTGTCGTCCGCATTGCCACCAAATGGGCCCACAGCAGAGTGGTGGTGGAAATAGCTGATGAGGGCTGCGGCATGGGGGAGGAGGAGGTTGAACAGGCCTTTAACCCCTTTTATACTACCAAGAACAGGGGGACTGGTTTGGGCCTAGCCATTGTCAAAAATATTCTCGATAGACACGGTGCTGAAATTACTCTCCAGAGTCAGGAGGGGCATGGCTCGCTCTTTATCATCGAATTCAAAGTGGCCTGAGAGCACACCTCCTTGGGCTTGGTAGTGCCCCACAAAAAAAGGACATGGCGTATGCCATGTCCTTTTTTTGTAGGGTGAAAAATATGACCTGAGGTCCGGGCTTTATTTAGCCTTTTCCTGAACCTGCTTGGTCAG
>JBFFIS010000130.1:0-6758 GCA_041556375.1 Desulfurivibrionaceae bacterium
GAACAGCCGCATTGCCCCGGGACCTAAAACTGTTGCGACAACTTTTTGTAGTTGATGTTCTTTTGATGAGCATCTAAAATGAGCAGGTTGGTTTTTGGTTTGCCAGAGGCCAACTCATAATTTGGGGGCTCAAAAAAAACAGGAGGAGATCACGTGTCATCACCAACTAGTAGTTTTTGGCCAACAACTACCCCGTCCGTTTTTATTCTCACCGTCCTTGCGGTCATTGTTCTGCTTTACTTTGCCCGCGAACCAGCCCATGCCAGCATCCGCTCATTTTGCCGCGACATCAGAAACGGTCTGCGCCTTGCCTCTTTTTCTGTATTACGGGCAGAAAAACGGCTCATTAACCGGAACAGGGAGGTCCTCCTGGCCGAGGGCCTGCTCAAGGTGGAGCGCGACATCGAACGAGAATTTCACCGGGTAGACAAGGTCGTTGAACGCGACATGCAGGGCTATCCATCCCTGCACCGCAAACTTTCTGAAGAAATTACCCGCATCGACCAGGACTATACAGAAAGCACCGAGGTGCCGCCGACGCCGCCGGTGTGGGTCAATGCCGTCGAGGCTGTGGCCGGCCTGGCCCAGAAGAGCGGCAGCGATAATATGGTGGGCGCCATCCTCAAGGATGTCCACACCACTATCATCAAGCAGCAGAAAAAAGCCATGGAGGCTTACTGGAAAAGCACCAGCGAGCGCCACAAGATCCTCGGCAACATGATGCCCTACTGGCGCCGGCTGGCCAAGGTCCTTGAGGCGGTAGGCAGCACGGTCACCGGCCTGCAGGACAGGGCCAAGGTCATTGACCAGAAGATGGAGGAATACGAAGAAATCAGAAATGGTTCCGACAAGGCGGTCATTACCCTGCACTCTTCCTCCCTCACCCAATTTTTTATCGATGGCTTCTGGGTTATGGTGGCCATTGGCGGCATTGTCGTCAACTTCCACCTCATTTCCCTGCCCATGTCCGAAATGGTGGGTGGCTCTTCCTATATAGGCGCTTATCCGGTTAACGAAATTGCCGCCCTGGTTTTCATCCTCATTGAAACCTTTGCCGGTATGGCCCTGATGGAGGCCTTGCGGATCACCAAGCTCTTCCCGTTAATCGGCAGCCTGGACGACAAGCAGCGCCGTTTTATCGCCATCGTTGCCGTGGGCTTTCTCTTTACCTTTGCCGGCATCGAGTCGGCCCTGGCCTATATGCGCGACCTGATTGCCGCCAACAACGAGGCCCTGCGCCAGTCGTTGCTTATTGGCACAGGGGAGACCCTGGAGGTGGCACGCAGCATCATCCCAACCGCCTCCCAGATGGTTCTTGGTTTTATTCTGCCCTTTGCCCTGACCTTTGCCATCATTCCCTTTGAATCCTTTGTTCACTCAGCCCGCACCGTCCTGGGCTACGTTCTCGAGCTTGTCTTGCGTTTGATAGCGGCCCTGATCCGGCTTGTGGCCAATCTCGTCCACTACTTGGGCTCTGTCCTCATTGGCCTTTACGATCTCATTATTTTTCTACCGCTTTGGGTTGAGCAGAAAATTACACTCCTGGCTCGCCGGGAAAAGAAACCCGAAGATAAGAAAACCAAAAAAACCTCGGATAACGGGCCCAAAAAAGCTGAAGCCGTTTAAGGCATTTAGCCGCCGTGAAAAAATGCCTTTTTAGGAGAAAATTATCGTTATGCATAAAATAAAAACAGCTTTCACCCTCCAGATCGTTGCCCTTTGTGCCCTCCTGCTGCTCAGCGGTTGCGGTGGTGACAAAGAGCCTATGAACCACACCAAGGGCATATACATGCTCATGGACACCTCGGGCACCTATGCCATTGAGCTCAAAAAAGCCCAGGGCATCATCAACTATCTTCTCGGCTCCCTCAACCCAGGTGACTCCTTCGCCGTCGCCCGCATCGACAGCGGCAGCTTCAGCGAAAAAGACATTATTCACAAGATCACCTTTGACAAGCGGCCTTCGGTGGCCACCAACCAAAAGCGGGTCTTTGCCGACAAGGTGGACTCTTTTATCAAAAACGTCCAAAAAAGTCCCTACACCGACATCTCGGGCGGCATGTTACAGGCCGTCGAATGGCTCAATGAAACCAAGGCCGGCAAAAAGAAGATTCTTATCTTCTCCGATATGGAAGAGGAGCTGGCCGAGGGCCATGTTCGTGATTTCCAGATTCCCCTGGAAAATTTCGAGGTCATTGCCCTTAATGTCACCAAGTTGCGCTCAGACATTAAAGATCCCCGAGAATACCTCGACCGCCTTAATGACTGGCGGGTCAAGGTGGAGAGCGGTGGTGGCTCCTGGCTTATCATCAACGACCTGGAACGCCTTGAGCCCATCCTTGGTCATTGATCTTAAAAAGCGCTTGAGAGCAAAAAACAAGGCCCGTAACGTTCTGACGTTGCGGGCCTTGTTTTTTATGGGTACCATCAGTCTCTTTGCCGATAGTTATTCCCCCCATGGTCATGCCCCTGTCAACCTCCCACTCATCAAGCCCTCCTAAAAACGCAGCGCCGTGCCACGGATATTGTCGCCGCTGCCAGACCCACCATGAACTGGGCCAGGGAGACAGCCGGGACCACGCCCTGGCTCTTATGGCGGAAATCGAAGACAAAGGCCGCATCGACCTTGAGGCTGCAGACCATGAGGCGAGCCCCCTTAATAGCCTGGACTACCTTTTGGGGCCGGCCCGCGGCCAGATGTTCGGGGTTCTCGAGTACCGCGGCCCTGACGGCACCCTGGGCGTCCTGCGCGCCTTCTCTGGTCAGTATAATGGCCAGTGGCAGGTGGCGGGCTGGGCCCCTCCCCTCTTTGACGTCAGCACGTGGCAACAGACACATGATAGCCGGGAGGGCGAGATTAAGGACCTCAGCCGGCGCATTGCCCTCCTTGGCAAAGAGGACACCAGGCGCCAGCAACCTATCCTCGAACGACGCGCTCTCTCGCAACAGCTCATGAAGGAACTCCACGCCACCTACCGACTTACCAATTTCCGCCGTCAAAGCAGAGGCCTGCCGGATGTCTTTCTGGGCCAGGGTGGCATTCCCACCGGCACGGGAGACTGCTGTGCCCCCAAGCTCCTAAACTATGCGGCCCGACACCAGCTCACCCCTCTCGGTATCAGCGAGTTTTACCTCGGCCGCCAAAATCGCTCCCAAACCAGACACCATGGTAACTTCTACTCCTCATGCCAGGGAAAATGCCAACCCATCCTCGGCTTCCTGCTCTGCGGTCTTGGTGACTGAAATGGATCCTGCTGCAAGCCTCGATATCCTCTACCGCGACAGCCATCTGGTGGTGGTCAATAAGCCGGGCGGCCTTCTGTCCGTGCCTGGCCGGGGCCCAGACAAGCAGGACTGTGTGGTTAACCGCCTCAAGGCCTTGATCCCCTCCTGCCTTGCCCAACCGGCGGTGCACCGCCTGGATATGGCCACCTCCGGCCTTATGGTGCTGGCCCTGACCGCTGCCAGCCATGTCGCCCTATCGCGCCAATTTGCCGAGCGCCAGGTAGACAAAAAATATATCGCCCTCCTTGACGGCGTCCCCCAAGAACAAAGCGGTGAGATCCAGCTTGCCTTCCGGCTCGACCCCAACAACCGTCCTCATCAGGTCTATGACCCTGTTCAGGGTAAAATGGGGATCAGCAGATGGCGGCTACTCAGCAGTGAAAACAAAATTTCCAGGGTGGAGTTCATTCCCTTCACCGGCCGCACCCACCAGTTACGGGTCCATGCCGCCCATGCCTTAGGGCTGAGCTGTCCCATCATCGGCGACCCTCTCTATGGCAAGGGCCGGGAAGGTGATCAGCTCATGCTCCACGCTACTCAGCTAGCCTTTTTCCATCCTAGCAGCGAACAAAGAGCCCTGTTCACCTCCGCCCCCCCTTTTTGATATTTTTTCTTGCCCCTGCCCCGTAAGCCCTTGCCTAACATTTTCTCAGGCTATATAACAAAGATGCGAGGAAAAACAGGAAGTTTCACCCATTGCCTCGACCAGACTACCCACTAAAAAAGGTGCAGGAAGCCCTTCGAGATGCCTCTCTTTAACAAAGACAAAATCCAACTCAAGAAACCTTTCTTTCTTCTCCTTGGCTTCACCCTCTATCCCATCCTGTTTTTTTTCGGCCTTGCCGGCTATTTTTTCGAAGCGCACCTTTTCCAGAAAACCGTTCTCAGCGAACTGGAAACAGTAGAAAAACTTTTTAGCCATCAGGGTGAGATCCACACCAGGGAACTCCAATCGCTGATCAGCCATTATGCCGCTGAGCCCGACCTACAGAAGGCCTTTATCAGCGAGTCCCGCCAGGAGCTCTACCAAACCGCCTTTCCCTATTTCCAAACTATTCTCGACCAGGACATCAGCCACTTTTACTTTATAAATCCCGACAAAACCTGTTTTCTGCGGGTACATAACCCTGAGCGCCACGGCGATCTGATCGAACGCTTCACCACCCAGGAGGCCGCCCGTACCGGCCGAATCTCATCCGGCTTTGAGATGGGACCGTACGGCACCTTTACCCTGCGCGTCGTCCAGCCATGGTATGTAAAGGGCAAACTCATCGGCTATATTGAACTGGGTCGGGATATTAAAAACCTGACCAGCCAGCTGAAAAACATCCTTGGCATGGAACTGTGGTTTCTCATTAACAAACGTCACTTAGACCGCCAGAAATGGGAAGAAGGTCTCTGGATGACGGGCAAAACAGGTAGTTGGGACGAAGATAAAAAACATATTATTTTTGACAGTACCATCCCCGGACTGCCCAAAGAACTTGCTAACTTCTTGGCCTTAGCCCACGAGAGTAAGGAAAACAAGACATGCAGGCTCACCATGAACGGCAGAAACTACCGGGGGGGGTTCCTCCCTCTCCGCGATGCCAAAGGCCATGAGCTTGGTGAAATTATTTCTCTGCGTGACTGCACAGAGGAACTTTCCGCCCACACCATCAGCATCCTTTTTGTGGTTGGCAGTGGTGGCATAGGCCTTGTGATCTTTGCCCTCTTCTATGCCTATACCAACAGCCTTGAAGGCCGCCTGCAGCAGACCTACACAGAGCTCAAAACTGAGATAACTTCCCGTAAGGACGTTGAGAAGAGGCTGCGCACCCATGAGGAGGAGCTTGAACTCCTCGTCCACGAACGCACCACCCGCCTTGAAGCGACCAACAGCCAGCTCCACAAGGAAGTTAAAGAGCGCATACGAATTGCCGAAGAATTGCTCAAGGCCCAACGGCTGGAGTCCATCGGCGTCCTCGCCGGAGGAATTGCTCATGATTTCAACAATTTACTAATGATCATCCTGGGCCACATCACCCTTGCCGCCCAGAACAAAGGCCTGCCAACGGACAGTAAAGCCCTTCTCCTAGAGGCGGAGAAGGCCTCCCTCCAAGCCAAGGCCCTGACCCAACAGCTGATTACCTTTTCTGACGGCGGCAGCCCCTTTCGTACCGTTGTAGATCTTGTCAAATTGACCCGAAAAGTTGTCAGCGGTCTGCTGCCCGATACCATTACCTGCAATTTTGACGTGCCTGTTGATCTCTGGCCGGTAAAGGCCGATGAAGCACAAATTGAACAGGTCATCTATAATCTTGTTGATAATGCCTGTACGGCCATAAACGGCCAAGGCCACATAGACATATCTTTCAGCAACCAGGATTATGGGGACCAAAAAGACCTCTCCCTACCCGCCCACAAATTTGTCACGATTGCCATCAAAGACACGGGCAGCGGCATTTGCGAGGAAAATCTCACGAAAATATTCGACCCCTACTTCAGTACCAAAGACAAAGACAGCCGGCGGGGATGCGGGCTCGGGCTCGCCATCGCCCATTCCATAATTGCCAAACATGATGGATTTATCCGCGTCGCATCGCAGGAGGACAAAGGCTCGACATTTACCATCTATCTGCCAGCCTCGACGTATACGGAGAGTCCCTAAAATAAAAAAAGGCTTTATCACGCAACCTCAAGACCATAAGACAAGAGAGCGCCCACACGTAACGGTTTGCTCTTTTGTCGGTCATCTCACTCCTTTACTTAAATGTACAAGTAGTAGACATCATCAGCCCGATCATTGAAACAGGCCTTACCGTCACCATTGCCATGGCCACCAGGGACTCTTTGCTCATTATGAACCAAGCCTCCGGCGCTGTTATCCCTTTTTTTATCCGGCCCAGAGCATGTCTAATTTCTCAAGGCTTTCCTGTTCATATTTTGTCAATTACCTGGTAAAATAAAATATTGTAGGAGTTGTTGAATGTTGAATGCATACATTGAGTTAAGGCCATGAAAATTCTCATCGTTGATGACAGTAAACTCTCACGCCTGACCATCTTAAAAAGAATGCCGGCAGCCATTAAAGAGACTGCCGACATTTTTCAAGGTGTCAACGGTGTTGAGGCCGTAGACCTTTACAAAAAACATCGTCCTGACATTGTCTTTCTGGACCTTACCATGCCCGAAATGGATGGTTATGAAGCCCTGGTCCATATTAGAGATTTTGACAAGAACTCCAGGGTGCATATCGTCACCGCCGATATCCAGGCAAAATCCCAAGAAAAGGTTCTAGCCGATGGCGCTGTTGGTATCGAAGCCAAACCCATAGCCGAAGAGAGATTGGCCGAGATTTTTGCATCTTTGCCGCAGGGCTAGCTTATGATCAAGGATGAACTTCAGGAGATTCTCAGCGAACTGATTAATATCGCCTTTGGCTCGGCCACCGCCACCATTGCTGATCTTTTTGACAATTTTGCCACCCTCCA
>JBFFIS010000131.1:0-6753 GCA_041556375.1 Desulfurivibrionaceae bacterium
ACGCGTAGCGTCAGGCCTTCAATATTGGTGGGAAAAAAAGACCAGGTAAGGTCCACCTTGTCATAGCTTTTCAGGTCATCACGAGGATCGGTCACCGCCCTGGTCCGGTCGTCGACAAAACGATACTGGCAGACCAGAGAAGACCAGGGTGTCAGCTGGTACATGAGGGCGGCATTGGCCTGCCATTTGATCGCACCCACCACCTCTTCACCACTATCGATGTCCTTGGTGTGGGCATAGGAAAGATTGCCATCAAACTTGAGGTTGCTGAGGATCTCCTGTTCAAGCTCCACCTCAAAACCGAGCTGTTTGGCGCCATCGCTGTTGGTGTAGCGGGCCAGGGTGCCGTTTGGTTCGGTGACAATGAGATCGTTGAGGCGTGAGTAAAAGAAGGTGATTTTGCTGGTGTGCTGTGTTCGACGGTGGATATAGCCGACCTCGTAGGTGTCGATGGTCTCCGGAGTGATATCGGGATTGCCCTGTAGCAGGTTGTCGGAACCGTAGAGTTCCATAAAGGTCGGCGGGCGGTAGGCCCTGGCGGCCTGGGCCTTGAAGATGTGATGGCCCAGGGGTTGCCAGACCGCGGAGATGCGCGGCGTCACACTGTCGCCCACGTCATTATAGTGATCGCCACGGAGTCCGGTGGTCAAGGTGATGGAAGGTGTTACCTGCCAAACATCCTGGAGAATGACGCTGACCAAGTCACGGCTGCTGTTCTTGTCGACAAAGAGGTCGGCGTCGCTCACTTTTTGCCAGGTGATGGGGGCATAGCTGACAATGTCAACATTGGATTTTTGCCAGACATCCTTGAGCTCGATATGGCTATAGGACAGGCCGGTGAGGATGGTATGGTCGGTGATGCCGGCCCAGGAGTTCTCCAGGCAGGAGAAGAATTTTTCCTCCTGGCTGTAGATCGACATCTGGATGCCATCGGGGTAGGTGTAGCCGAGCATGGAGTCGAGTTGGGCAAGAAGAGCCGGGGCAATGGTGTCACGGGGGGGGATCAAGGTGAGTTTGTCGGTATTATAGGAATAACTCTGCCAGCCAATCTTGAACTGGATGTCGAAATCGGCCCTGGGTCGAAAGAACTGGCGGGCCTCAATGTTCTGGTAGATGTGTTCCTGGCCAGTGTGGTCATCGGGGACGGGCTGGACTCCGTAAAAATCACCAACACCTTCTTTGAGATAATTGGCCAGTAAGGTGAAGTCCTTGTACTTGAGGGTGACAAAGGCATTGCCGTTGTCGTATGCCTCGTTGCTGTTACCGTAATTGCCATAGGGATCAGGCCCGGCGAAGTGGGCCTGGCCCTCGCTGTCGGCATAGGCGCCGTTCAGGGAGAGATGAAGCTCGTGCTCTTCATCGGCAAAATGGGCCGTGGCACCGCCGGCATAGGATTTGTTGCGACCCGCAGTGGCAAAGAGGCGGTTATCTTCCTCGCGGGTGATGATATTGATGACCCCACTATAGGCGAATTCGCCGTGCACAGCTGCGCCAGGGCCGCGGATGATTTCAATGCGGTCTATCTGTTCAATGGGCATGTTGCAGATGCCGGTGGCAAAACCAAACAGGGTGGTATTGAGCGGCGTACCGTTCAAGAGGATCATCGAGGTGGCGGAGATGTAGGGGCTACCGATACCGCGGCTCACCAAGGCCGGCGTGCCGTTGGCCGACAGAGTGATGTCGATACCGGGCACCAGGGTCAGGGCCTCCATGATGTTTCGCTTCCCCCGGGCCTCGAGATCCTTGCCATAGAGAACAGTGACCATGCCGGGAATATAATCGGCGTTCATCTTGGTCTTGGTGGCAATATCCGTGTGCTTGTCAAGGACATTGAGAAGATGGGAGAGTTCTTCCTCATCCTCGCCGGAAAGGTTGTGATTTTCTGCCAGGCTGTAGGAGGAAAGTGCGACGAGCAGAAAAAAACAAGACAGTAGGGAATGTAAAAAATGAAACATAAATATACTCGAAAAAATTGTCGACACAACTGGTTGACGCCGGTGCCGAATAATAAGACTTTGATAAACTTTTTGGCCCTGTATCCCGTGCAAAGAAAACAGGGCATCTACCCTTAAGAAAACCAAGCCGTAATCTACAGCCTCAGTGCCGTAAAAACTGTTTTCAGGCCCTATAGGATGAGGTGCTGAAAAGCATCTTAAGGGAACCGTGGGTCTGGGGCAGATCAGGCAAAATCAAAAAATATAATAGCCCCTTGTTTTGAAAAGTCAATGTAATCTACACAAGTAACTCTTTGAAAACAGATGTTTTTTTAACCTTCTGTTTAAGGAGTTGGTTAAGTGCTTTGTTGCTTGTGGTAGCAAGGAAGTTTTGGCAGCTGGCAGTTAAAACAGTAGAAGGGTCTGGTGGGCTGCTAGGGGCATCCATGGCCCCTCTGCGGGCCTCAAAAAGATCATAAGCCTCAGAGATTAAAATGGCCACCAGGGTTTGCTGGGCCTCGCCATCCTCAAGGAGGATAGCTGCCCAAAGCATATGCTCGGTGAGTGGATTAATTTTGCTGTCATTATGATGAAATTGCCGCTGCAAACGCATCATGGCCAGTTTTTTGACCATAGCGGCCTGCAAACGCAGACGCAGGGGGCCGGGTTTTGGTTCAATGCCTTGTTGGAGATCTTCTATCATCGTCGAAAACATGTGGCCTCCAGAGGGACTGTACTGTTTAAAAGTGAAAAGGCAGGGTGACACTGTCGGCAGCGCCACCTCAGTACCAATTTTTTCACAATATTGGTAATCGTCCGCTCTTGCAAGAAGGTCGTTCATGTCTTTGGGGGGCGATTGACAAAGTGCAGGATGGATGCTAAGGACTTCTCTGTACGTATAATTACCTGGGTGGTTCTACCCGTATTTTGTTCAGGCACTTATTTACGAGGAAATAGCATGAAATATGAAGACATCTTTGCGCTCAGCATCTCCGATCCTACACGTTTTTGGGCAGAGGCCGCCACGGCCCTTGATTGGTATAAAGAGCCTGATGTTATTCTTGATGATAGTAATCCCCCATTTTATCGGTGGTTTAAGGGGGGGACGCTCAACACGTGTTATAACGCCGTTGACCGCCATGTGGCTCAAGGCCGCGGCGACCAGGTTGCCATTATCTTTGACAGCCCGGTTACCGGTACTATTCGTAAGATAACCTATTCCCAGTTGCAGGATGAGGTCTCTCGTTTTGCCGGTGTCTTGCAGGACAAGGGGGTTGGCAAGGGTGATACGGTCATTATTTACATGCCGATGATTCCTGAAGCGGCCTTCGCCATGTTGGCCTGTGCCCGGCTCGGTGCTATCCATTCCGTGGTCTTTGGCGGCTTTGCCCCCAGCGAGCTGGCCCTGCGTATTGACCATGCCCAGCCAAAGCTTCTTGTTACTGCCAGCGGCGCCATTGAAGGCAAGAAGACCATTGCCTATAAGCCTTTGGTAGACAAGGCCCTGGACATTGCCAGCCATGCCGTTGATTCCGTCATTGTCTTTAAACGTGATTTCGTCGAGGCCGAACTCACTGTTGGCCGTGATTATTTTTGGCAGGACCTTGTCGACGGTGCCCGTCCGGCTGATTGCGTTGCCGTGGAAGCCACGGACCCTCTTTACATTCTATACACCTCCGGGACAACCGGCATGCCTAAAGGTGTCATGCGCGATAATGGCGGTCACGCCGTCGCCCTGCACTGGTCCATGAAGAACGTCTATAATCTCCAGCCTGGTGAGGTGTTTTGGTCCGCCTCTGACGTCGGCTGGGTAGTGGGCCATTCCTACATCGTCTACGCACCGCTGCTTGCCGGCTGCACCACGGTCTTTTATGAAGGCAAACCCATAGGCACCCCAGATGCCGGCGCCTTCTGGCGGGTGATTTCCGAGCATGGCGTCAAGACCCTGTTTACCGCCCCTACGGCCTTTCGAGCCATCAAGAAGGAAGATCCCGATGGCGAGTTATGTCGCACCTATGATCTGGGCTGCTTTGAGGCCCTCTATCTTGCTGGCGAGCGTCTTGATCCGGACACCTATCATTGGGCCTCAGACCTTCTCAAGGTACCGGTCATCGATCACTGGTGGCAAACGGAAACCGGCTGGGCCATTGTTGCCAACTGCCGCGGCATTGAGGAGTTTCCGGTGAAAGCCGGCTCTCCCACCAAGGCCGTACCAGGTTATGATGTCCAGATTGTCGATGACAGCGGCAAGGTGCTCGGCCCCAATGAGGAGGGCAATGTCGTAGTCAAGCTGCCCCTGCCCCCCGGCACCCTGGCCTCGCTGTGGCGTGATGATGAGAAATTTAAAAATTCGTATATGACCACCTTTCCGGGCTATTATGAAACCAGCGACGGCGGTTTCATCGATGAGGACGGCTATGTCTACATCATGGGACGGATGGATGATGTTATAAATATTGCCGGGCATCGTTTGTCCACCGGCGCCATGGAGGAGGTGGTGGCCACCCATCCTGATGTTGCCGAATGTGCGGTGATTGGTATTGCCGATCAGCTTAAGGGCCAGATGCCGGTAGGTCTTGTCGTTCTGAAGGCCGGCCGCAGTCGAGATGCCGATGAGCTGGCCGGCGAGCTGGCCCAGATGGTTCGCGAAAAGATCGGCCCCATTGCCTGCTACCGGACAACCGCGGTGGTGGATCGCCTTCCCAAAACACGGTCGGGAAAAATTCTGCGCGCCACCATGCGCTCCATTGCCAACGGTAAGGAGTACCGCATGCCCTCCACCATCGATGATCCCATTATCCTTGATGAGATCAGCGATGCTCTCAAGGGCATGGCTTTTACCGGTTAAGGGCTTCAATGGCTACAGGCTGAGGAACGGCAGATGAAAATTCATGAATATCAGGCCAAAGCGCTTTTCGATCAGGCAGGGGTTGCTGTCCCCAGGGGCGAGATGGTTACCGCCGTTGCCGAGGCCTGCCGGGCTGCGGCGGCACTGCCGGCCTATCCGGTGGTGATCAAGGCCCAGATCCATGCCGGTGGCCGCGGTAAGGGCGGTGGCGTGAAGCTCGCCCATAATGACGCCGAGGTTGCTGCTGCTGCCGAGGAAATTCTTGGTATGAACCTTGTGACTCCGCAGACCGGCCCCCAGGGTAAGGTGGTGGACAAAATTCTGGTGGAAGAAGGGCTGGCCATCAGCCGTGAGCTCTATCTGTCCATCCTGCCGGATCGCGACAGCGCCACCATAATGATCATGGCCAGCACCGCCGGGGGCATGGATATCGAAGAGGTGGCAGAGACGAGCCCGGAAAAGATCATCAGGGTCAGGGTGAACCCCCTTGTCGGCCTCCAGGCCTATCAAGGCCGGCAGCTCGTTTTTGGTCTCGGTCTCTCCGGTCAGGCGGCCTCAGCCTTTATGGCCCTTCTCGGCAAGCTCTATACCTTCATGGTTTCAAAGGATTGCTCCCTGCTGGAGATTAATCCTCTGGTGGTCACCGAAGATCAGCAGGTTGTCGCCCTGGATGCCAAGGTGGATATCGATGCCAACAGTCTCTACCGTCATGCCGATATCGTTGCCATGCGCGATGAGAGCGAGGAGGATCCCCTAGAGGTCGAGGCCTCCCGGCACAATCTCAACTATATCAACCTTGATGGCACCATCGGTAATATGGTCAATGGTGCCGGCCTGGCCATGGCCACCATGGATATCATCAAACAGGCCGGGGCTGAACCTGCCAATTTTCTCGATGTCGGTGGTGGTGCCTCGGCTGAGATGGTAGAGCAGGGCTTTCGTCTCATTCTCCGCGATCCGCGGGTCAAGGGTGTTTTGATTAATATCTTCGGCGGTATCCTCCGCTGTGACGTCTTGGCCGAGGGCGTTGTCCAGGCGGCGCGGGCCGTGGATGTCAAGGTGCCGGTGGTCATCCGGATGGAAGGCACCAATGTTGATAAGGGCCGGGAGATCCTGGCCGCCTCCGGTCTCAATCTGATCACAGCCGTTGATCTGGCTGATGCCGCTGCCAAGGTGGCAGCTATCGCAGGATAAATTATGGCAATTTTTGTTGATGACACTACCCGCCTGGTGGTTCAGGGCATTACCGGCCGCGAGGGCCAGTTTCACACCTCGCAATGCCGGCAGTACGGGACCAATGTCGTGGCCGGGGTAACCCCGGGTAAGGGCGGCCAACTGGCTGATGGGGTGCCTGTTTTTAACACCGTGCTCGAGGCGGTGGCCAAGACCGGCGCCAATACATCGATGATTTTTGTGCCGCCCCCCTTTGCCGCCGATGCCATCATGGAGGCGGCTGATGCCGGAGTTGGTCTCATTGTTTGTATCACCGAAGGCATTCCGGTCATGGATATGCTCACTGTCAAGAATTTCCTGGCCACCACCAACAGCCGTCTCCTCGGCCCTAATTGCCCGGGAATCATTACTCCGGGCCAGGCCAAGGTCGGTATCATGCCTGGCCTTATTCATAGGGCGGGCGGTCCCATCGGCGTTGTTTCCCGCTCAGGTACGCTGACCTATGAGGTGGTGGACCAGCTCTCCAAGCAGGGCCTTGGTCAGACCACTTGTCTTGGTATCGGCGGTGATCCGGTGAACGGCACCAGTTTCGTTGACTGCCTGGCCGCCTTTGAGGCCGATAACGACACCCGGGGGGTGGTCATGGTGGGCGAGATCGGCGGTTCGGCCGAAGAAGAGGCCGCCAAATTTATTAACGAAAAAATGACCAAGCCGGTTGTTGGCTTTATTGCCGGTCTTACCGCCCCTCCTGGTCGGCGGATGGGCCATGCCGGCGCAATTATCAGCGGCTCCTCCGGC
>JBFFIS010000132.1:0-6748 GCA_041556375.1 Desulfurivibrionaceae bacterium
AGCTGACGCATGGCAGCAATACCCTTATCGTGCCACTCAATGGAGGTGAGCTTGGCAGCGGTATCAACGATACGCAATAAATTTTTATCGGAAAGATTGCTGGCAAAGCCGAGAATCTTGCTTGAAAGAGAATCGGGAATACTCAGATCAAACATTGTAGCTGCTCCTTAAACGACAAAGAAAAAGAGGAAAAACTTATGACCACATCAGTACAGGCAAAATAGACCAGGAAAGCTCATATCTACCAGGATTTAACAATCTTTTCTAGGCAAGTTTACGATTAAATTGCCCGGCATCAAGAGATGCATAACTTACCCGGCTGTAGCCCGGCAACAGCAACCGGCCCTTACTCAAGCGGGCAACGAGAACAGGAATCAAACCTATATAGCAAGAAATAAAGCGTCTCACAAGGTGCGGAGATCGGGTATTGGCATCAATTGTCGTCATGCAACTGCCATAGCCCGCTTTTTTCAGCAAGATAGCCATTGAATCCCCAGCATAATCAAAAAGATGCGAGGGGGCCTGCATAAGCGTCAGGGCGCGAGCCAGGCTGCCGGAAAACTTCAACAAGGGAGAGGTGTGAGGATAGCGCAGCACCAGGACGCCGCCCGGCTTTAAAAGCTTGGCAATACTTTGCAGAGTTTGCAGCGGATCGGCGACATGCTCGATAACGTAAAACATGGAGACCACATCAAACAGACCGATATCACTCATCTCTTCAACGGCACAGGAATGGATGGTCCCCACCTCTTTAGCGGCGGCAATGGCCGCGGCTGGTTTTGAAAGCTCAATGCCCTCCACCTGCCAGTGACGGCGAGCCATGGCCTCTAAGAAAAAGCCGTAGCCACAGCCGATATCAAGAAGGCGGCCTGGCTCCGGGAAATGGCGCGCCAGAAAATCTGCCGAACTTTCAATAACAGGGGCCATTTCAAAGCCCCAGTCTGCAACCTCCTGCGGGGAGAGGGGCAGATAGTCCTGATAATGGTCATGAAGATCATCAGCTGTGGGCTGGGGCCAGAGGCTGAGCAAACCACAGGCGTGACAGCCATAATAGGGGTAGCCGTTTTCATGATAGAAGAGATGAGGTTGGTCAGCTCCGCAGAGATAACAGCTTACCGGGGGGGAGTCATATGGAGCCATAAAGGACCGCGTGCGCCTCTTTCTCGCATAAATTTGGCCAGATGTTCAGAGCAGCGAATCTGATGGCCCGGGAAAATCCATGTCTTGTGGAGCCGTGACAACCTGTTGATCTCCGGCTCCAGGGGCTGAAGTGCCGGTGACAGGTAAAACCGGGGCTCGATCATATCGGTATCAGGGCCGACCACACCCTCCTGCAGGGCAATTTCATAGAGTTTGGTACCCGGGATGATACGCAGGCCGGTCATAAAGATAACGGCCGAGGCCCGGGTGGCAGCCAGGTTATCCACCGTTTCCTGAAGGGTCTCTGGTGTCTCGCCGGGGCCGCCAACCAAAATGGCGTGGCAAAAGGGCAGTTTATGACGATAGCAGATGTCACTTATCGCCAAGACCTCTGCCACCGAAAAACTCTTGCCGAGATTCTGCAGCATCGCCGGTGACAGGGTGTCAGTGCCAAACTCAACACCCAGACAACCGCTCTCGACAAACAGGGCGGCCAGCTCCTCATCAAAATTGAGGGGGGCGGCGTAACAGGTCCACTTCAAATCAAGATCAGCAGCCAGCATGGCCCGGCAGAGATCCTTGGCATAGTCAGGCGGGTTGTTGAATACCGAGTCGACGAAATAGACCTCGCGGATGCCGCGGCGGCGAATGTCGGCAAGCTCGGCAATGACCTGATCAATGGGCCGCAATTTCGACTGCCGGCCTTCAAGTACCGGATAACTGCAATAAATGCAAGTAAATGGGCAGCCCCGCTTGGTCTGGACGGTGGCCATGCCGCCAATGTCCTGATAATGCTCCAGGGGAAATTTCTCATGCAAGGGCGTCAGCCACTGCGGGACGGCAGTTTCCCCCCGGCCCTCGATAACCGCTGCACCATTACGGATGAGAAGGCCTGGGATGGTCTCGGCCTCATCCTTTCCCTGGAGGGCATCCAGAAGGCGGACAATGACCTGCTCACCGCTGCCGACCACACCGTAATCGGCCTGCAATTCGACGAGCAACCGCTTGGCAAAGAGGGAGTAGCCCGGGCCGCCAACAACCAAGACGGCATCGGTCAATGACCGTAGAGCAGCAAAGGTCTGCTGATAATGGGGGAGATAGGTGGTGGTGTCCGGATAGGCGACATTATCGACATTGCGCAGGGAAAGGGCCACCACCTCGGGCCGCAAACGCTCAACAACCGGGGCCAGCTCGTCGATATCCTGGACACAGAGATCAAAGACCTCAAGTTCATGGCCGGCATGGTCCAGGGCAGCGGCAATAAAGGCCAGCCCCAAAGGAAAGGCCGGTTCTGGCAGAACCTCTTTATTTAACGAAAAGAGCAGGACCCGCATGACTTACACCCTCCCCATCAAGACACCGCCGGCGCCGCCACCAGGGCTGACAGCCGTAGCAAGAACGTGGTCAACCGGACCGGTGCCCCTGTTATAGAGCTCAGCATAGGGCAGCTGGTCAGCCAGGCGCTCGCCGAGGGCGCGGCAGGGAAGCTGCGCACCACCGACCAAGGCCACTGCAAGGGCGCTGCGCAGCAGGCCGGCACCCATGACGTTGCCGGTGCCATAGTCGGGGAGGACAACGGCACGGTCCGGATCAAGATGACCTGCCAGGGCCGCAAGATGGCTGCTGTCGACCTCTTTGACAAAGGATGTCCCGGCAATCACAGCACCGACCTGCCCCAGGTCATGGCCGGTAAAACCGGCGACCATCCTGTCGATGGCAGGGCCGACCTCATGGTAGACGGCAGGCCAAGAGGCAGCCCCCGCCGTTACCACCCTGTGGAGGCGGGCCAGGGCGTCTCCGCGGCGACCTGCAAGGCTGTCGTCGGTTTCAAGAACCAGGGCCACGGCAGCCTCGCCAACCCGAATTCGCCGCCCCAGAGAAATATCATTGGCATGTGCTGCCGACGATTTTTGCAGCTGACCGCAGGCCTGCAGACCGCTGAGCAGGGCCGGACTCATCTCTTCGACACCCACCACAACGAGACGCCGGGCCATACCGCTCTCTAAAAGATCCACAGCCAGGGCCAGGGCATGCTCGGAAGACAGGGCCTGTTGACAAACAGTGGTGTTCGGCCCCTGCAGACCAAAGACAATAGAGACCTGACCGGCCGGGGCATTGGGAACGGTTTCCGGGAAATAGCCGGGGTTGGCCTTAAGGGCCCCCTTGGCCAGCAGGTCGGAGTAAAACAGCTCGCTCTGGGCCGTGCTGCCAAAGGCCGTGGCCAGGATGACGCCGCAGTCGCCATTGTCTTGATCAACAAGACCGCTGGCAGTCAGGGCCTTGCCGGCAGCGGTCACCGCCATTTTTGACAACCTGCTCATCTTGCGGCGCACCAGGGGTTTGGCAAAGGGAGCCAGCATATCCTTGAACTCAGGAATCCGGCCGCAGGTCACGGCAGCGGCGCGCCTGCCATGGGGCAGCACCTCACCTAAGGCCGGGTGGCTGCCAAGGCCGGAGGTGAGATCGGCAAGCTCCAGGCCATAGGCAGTCAAACAACCCAGACCACTGATAAAAATCTTAGGCGCCATGATGTCCCTCGCCGCCTTTGCCAAAAAGCAGGGCTACATTATTGCCGCCAAAGGCCAGGACATTATTCATGACATACTTCATATCAGGAAGGGTTTTACCCTGCTTGGCCAGATAGTTGAGGGGGCATTGCTCATCCGGGGTTTCCAGGCCGGCGGTGGGCGGGGCCTGCTGATGATGGAGGGCCAGCAAGGAAAAGACCGACTCAATGGCGCCGGCCGCCCCCAGGCAATGACCGGTCATCGATTTTGTTGACGATAGGCAGAGCTCGGCGGCATGGTCGGCAAAGACCTGCTGCACGGCCCGTGTTTCAGCGAGATCGTTGTGGAAGGTGCCGGTGCCGTGGAGGTTAATGTAATTGATATCTTGGGGGCTTAAGGCCGCCCGCTCCAGGGCCTGGTTCATGGCCTGGACCGCACCGCTGCCCTCAGGATGGGGAGCGGTCATGTGATGGGCGTCTGAGCTTAAGCCCCAGGAAAGCACCTCGCCGTAGATCGTCGCCTGGCGGGCCACAGCCGCCTGCCACTCCTCAAGGATAAGGACACCGGCACCCTCCCCCAGGAAAATACCCTTTCTATTTTTGTCAAAGGGCTGACAGCGCTCAGGGGCAATGGAATGGAGGCTATGGAAGCCGCCATAGGTCAAGCGGCTGAGACCCTCGGCACCAGCCACCATAAAGGCCTTGGCCCGGCCATGGCGAATGGCATCAGCGGCAAAACCCAAAGACGTAGCTGAAGAAGAGCAGGCCGTGGCAATGGAAAATCGGGGCCCGGCAAAGGCAAAGGTGGCGGCCAGGAAATCGGCCAAGGATGAGGCCGGGTAGCTATGGAGCTTCCAGGCCGGTGCTGAGTGGTGGGGATCATCACGCCGGGCCAGCCACTCCTCGGCCTCCAGCATACCGGCGGCGCCGATACCGGCAGCAACGCCTATTTGATGATCGTCATAGAGTCCCACAGGCCAGGCGGCATCAGCCAGGGCCTCGGTGGCGGCGAGCCAGCCCAAGCGCTCATGGCGCGAAACACGGCTGGAAAGTGAGGAGGCAGGGGCCAAAAGATCGCCTGCAACCTGACCGCCAATCCTGTTTTGAAACTGGTCAAAACCGGGCAGGGAGATGTGGCGAAAATCCGTATCACCGGCCACCACCCTGGGCCAGACCTTATCTACGCCCCGGCCGAGACAACAAATAATACCGAGGCCAGTCACTGCAACTCTTGACATATCTTCGTAGGTTCTGTAATTCCCGCCGCCCTTCACGGGTAAAGGTCCGCCTTAAAAGTTCCAGGGTGAAATAGTAAACAATGCGATAGGTGTCGAGCCAGGGACGATAAAAACTTTTATGGGATAAATCTTCCGGGTAAATGACGGTGATCGGCGTAAAACCGATGCGCAGGAGATTCATGGAGGAACGAACCAGCACCTCACTCTCCGACACATAACGATCAAGCTTTAACTGGGAAAGCATGGTCCGGCAGGGGGCCAAACGGAAGATGCGAAAACCGCACTGGGCATCAAAAATCTTCTGGTGGCAAAAATTACCCGTGCCCCAACTGGAAAACCAGTTGCCCAGGCGACGGGCAGGGGGCATATCGCTCTGGTCATGCATGCGATCACCGACGAGAACGTCAAGCCGGTGGCGCTCAAAAACCTCAAGCATCATCGGCAAGTCATCCGGATCGTGCTGAAGGTCACTATCCATGGCTACGGCGACGTCACAACCCTTTTCCAGGGCCCAGGCAAAACCGCTACGCAATGCTGCTCCTTTACCCCTATTTTGAGGGTGATGCAACAAGGAAACTCCCCTCTCCTCATAGCTCTGGGCCACGGCCAGGGTGTCATCGACGGAACCATCATCAATGACCAGCAGGCTATGATCATAGGCTAGAAGCGCCTCAAGCAGAGGCCCCAGGGTGCCGGCAACATTATAAGAGGGCAGAAGAATACAGACCTTCATGGCCTCTGGGGGTCTCCATCGCCAACAAAATAGGCCTGCAAATCTCCTATCTTGTCAGCAAGCTCACCATCGAGGGTATAGACCATAAAGCCTTTATTATTGAGAAGAACCTGGGTGGATTCACCCTCCATAACCAGCCTGCCGCTGTCGGCCTGAACAATGCGAAAGCTAAACACGAGCTTGGCGGTCTTTTGGGGCACCAGCGTCATCTGGACGATGAGTTCGTCATGGAAGCGGGCCGGCGACTTGAAATTGGAGGTGAGGTTAATGATAGGTGCCGTATAGCCCAACAAGGAGAGGACATCTGGCAGCAAACCGACCTCTGCCAAGACCTCACTACGGGCCACCTCAACATAGGCAAAATAATTGGCGTACCAGACAATACCCCATTGATCTACTTCGTTGAAACGGACTCGAACCCGGCTTTCATGATATTTCATGGAACGCGACGTGGAAACGTTAAGATAATAACGGGCAGCCAGCTACCCAAAACTCTCATGGTTGAAGCATCAAACCCTTTTCAAAAAAAAGGAGCCTCATCGACACCCAACAAGGTACCCGACCAGGCTCCAGAAGCAAACAGACTTTTATGACAAGAAAGGCCACCTTGAATACCGATAGTTATCAAGGTGGCAAAAAATACTTTAGGCTTTTTTCTCGGCAATAAACTCAGCAAGGGCTGTGATGGAGGCAAAGGCCTTGCGGCCCACCTCTTCGTCCTCGATCTGGATACCATACTGTTGCTCGATATGGACCACCAGCTCAAGGGCGTCAACAGAGTCGAGCCCCAGACCTTCATCGCCAAAGAGAGGTTCATCATCACCGATCTCTTCGGGATCAAAATCTTCCATACGCAGAGCCGTAACCACAAGCTGCTTAAGCTCGGCAATTAATGCACTATCTACCCCTGGCATTGCTTCTCCTTACTAAATAAAATTATTAAATATCAATACGGCCTTCAAGAACAGAGGTCAAACGTACGGCAAGGACATTGATGATATGATTCATCATGCCCACGGAATCGCCACCAAAACCACCGGCCGAGGCGGTATCACGGGCATACAGACGGAGGGAAGGCCGGCTCTTGCCAGGCTCAAACACCTCAATAACGCCGGCCACTGCTGCCTTCCC
>JBFFIS010000133.1:0-6724 GCA_041556375.1 Desulfurivibrionaceae bacterium
CATATCTTCACCAACCGGCCCATTCTCAACTTTCCAAGTTACGACATCCCGCCCTATACGCCCCTGAGTCCGGATCCTCACACTGTTGCCGCCCGCCTCTCCACCCTCTACCAGATGGCCGAAGGTGAAAGATATATTGCCGTCATCGCCGCCGATGCGCTGCTAAGAAGGATCGCCCCCTTAAATCTTCTTGATAATTTGGCGGAACTTATCGAGGCCGGTGAAGACCTTGACCGTGACATGTTGGTCGCCAAACTTGCCAGCAGCGGCTATGAGCATGTTTCCCTGGTCCAAAACAGCGGCGAATTCACGGTGCGCGGCGGCATCATCGACGTCTTCCCGCCGCCCTTTGCCCTCGCCGGCCATGAACTCATCGACGCGCCCTTACGGCTGGATTTTTTCGGTGACACCATAGAATCCATCCGCTATTTCGACCCCATCAGCCAGCGTTCCATCAAGGAGATTCAGGAGACCATCCTGCTGCCGGTAAGCGACATCCTCTTTCCAGAGGCTGATGCCGACAGCCATAAAGTCGCCGCCGCCTTCACTGCCCTGGCCGGAGATGCTGGCTGGGATGGTGAGGCCAGCAAAAAAATCACCGAGTATCTCAAGGAGAAATGCCCCTTCCCGGGAATCGAGTTCTTCCTGCCCCTCTTTTACGACCACACGGATACGGTGCTTGATGTCCTTACCAAGGACACCCTGGTAATCGAGATAGACTCCCTCTCCCAGCAGCAATCCCTGCAGCTTGTCCGCGAGCGTATTGCCGCCAACTACCAGGAGGCCCAAGACAGCCATCAACCGGCCTTGTCACCCGCCCGTCTCTTTGTCGAGGAGGAGGAGCTCGAACAAAAACTTGCCTCTTTTAACATGCTGCAGGTCCATGATTTTGTCAGCCCTGAGCAGCAGGCCATTACCATCACCTGCGGTAACCATACCCTGCTCAAACAGGATCTTGACCTGCGCCGCCAGAAAGAGGGTCTTCTGGGGCCTCTCGTCGAAAGGATCCAAAGCCTGCAGGACCAACAACACCGGGCCGTTATCACCTGCCGGTCGCCGCGCCACCTCCGCAACCTCCATGACATTCTCAGCCAACACGGCCTTGAGGTTCAGGATCAGCAACTGCCCTTTATTGACCATGACGCTCCTGCCGACCAGGTGATTTTACTGCCTGAGCCGGTCAGTCAGGGCTTTGATCTCCCCCTGGAAAAAATACATTTTTTCTCGGAAACCGAGCTCTTTGGCGAAAAACGCTTTGGGCCCCGCCAGCGCCGTAAACATCCGGCTGCCGGTGAATCCGTCAGCTTTGACCAGCTTGCCGCCGGCGAACTGGTGGTCCATGCCACCCACGGCATCGGCATCTACCAGGGCATCGTCAACATGCGCCTTGGCGACATCAGCAACGACTTCCTCCATATTGAATTTAAGGATAACGATAAGCTCTATGTGCCCATCGACCGAATGAATACGGTCAGCAAGTATAAGGGCCTGTCCGACAAAAAACCGAAGATCGATGCCTTGGGCGGCAAGGCCTGGGCCAAGACGACCAGCAAGGTCAAAGAGGCGGTCTGGAAGGTGGCCCAGGATCTCCTCAAACTCTACGCCAAGCGCCAGGTTGCCGAGGGCCATCAATTCTCTGAGCCAGGCGAACTCTTCCACGAGCTCACCGAGTCCTTCCCCTACGATGAGACCGAAGGCCAATTAAACGCCATCAACAGCTGCCTCGATGATCTGACCTCGCCGCGCACCATGGATCGCCTGGTCTGCGGCGATGTCGGCTATGGAAAGACAGAGGTCGCCATCCGCGCTGCCTTTAAGGTCGTGGAGGATGGTTACCAGGTGGCAGTGCTCGTTCCCACCACGGTTCTTGCCGAGCAGCACGCCGAATCCTTTAGGGAGCGCTTCAGCGGCTTTCCGGTACGGGTGGAAAGCCTGAACCGCTTCCGCAGCACCAAGGAGCAAAAAGAGATCATCAAAGACCTCGGTAACGGCCGGGTGGATGTCCTCATCGGCACCCATCGCCTTCTCTCCAAGGATGTGACCTTCAGCCGCCTCGGCCTGCTCATCATTGATGAGGAGCATCGTTTCGGCGTCACCCACAAGGAAAAACTCAAAAAACTGCGCCATAACGTCGACGTCCTCACCTTAACGGCCACCCCCATTCCCCGCACCCTGCAGCTCTCCCTCCTCGGTGTCCGCGACCTGTCGGTTATAAGCTCACCGCCCCAGCATCGGCGCAGCGTCAAGACCTTTGTCGCCCGCCATGACGATTTGGTGATGAAGGAGGCGGTCATTAAGGAGATGCAGCGCGGCGGCCAGGTATTTCTTGTTCACAACCGGGTGCAGTCCATCCATGAGATCGCCCGACGCCTACAAAAACTGGTGCCTGAGGCCCGCGTGGCCGTAGCCCATGGCCAGATGCCCGGCAAGGTCCTGGAAGAGATCATGGTGGATTTTGTCAACCACCGTATCGACGTGCTGATCTGCACCACCATTATCGAATCAGGTCTTGATATCCCCAACGCCAAAACCATCATTATCACCAGGGCCGACCGCCTCGGCCTGGCCGGCATCTACCAGCTCCGGGGCCGGGTGGGCCGCTCCCGCAAACAGGCCTATGCCTACCTGCTGGTGCCCTCTCTTGACGGCCTCTCAAAAGATGCCAAACAGCGGCTCCGGGCCCTGATGGATTATAATGAACTGGGAGGCGGCTTTAAGCTGGCCATGAGCGATCTGCAGATTCGCGGCGGCGGCAATATCCTGGGGGAATCACAGAGCGGAAATATTGCCGCGGTGGGCTACGACCTCTACCTTGACCTGCTGCAGAGAACCGTTGAAGATTTGAAACGGCGGGGCCTTGAGGGTGGTGAGGCTGAGCATATCCCTGATTTTGAGCCGGAGATCAACCTGCAGCTCTCCGCCCTCATCCCCACCTCCTACATCCTTGATGCCGAGCAGCGCTATGTTGCCTACCGAAAGATCTCCAGCATCACTGAGATGGAACAACTAACCGATCTTCGGGGGGAACTTGAGGATCGCTACGGCGCTATCCCCGCCGAAACAGAAAATTTACTGCAGATTATCGAACTTAAAATGCTGATGAGGCCTCTCTGTATTACCAAGCTTGACCAAGGCCCCGGCACCCTGGCCTTCTCCTTTTTAGAGGAGACGCCTGTGGCCCCGGAGCAGATTCTCATTATGGTCCAGCACTCCAAGGGCACCATGCGTCTGACCCCGGATAATAGGCTGGTGGTGACGGCCTCAACCAAGAGCAACGCAGCCATATTCGAGAGCGCGAAAAAAGTATTGCAGCTGCTGCAGGCTGATGATATATAAGATCTAACTTCCTATCATAACGTAAAAAATTACCCTCCAACACTAATTACCCATACCTTATGTTATACTTCGCACGCTTGCTTGTTCTGCTGGTTTTTGTTCCTTGCCTATCTCAGGCTGAAGTTATTGACCGAGTGGTTGCCGTGGTCAACGATGATCTGATCACCCTTTCCGAACTTAACAGCGAAGGGGCCCTGCATTTTGACAAAATTCGTCAACAAGTACCGCCAGAACAACGTGCCGAGGCCTTGGCCACTGCCAGAAAAGAAATCCTCTCCAGCCTCATCGAACGCAAGCTTATTGCCCAGCGTGCTGCCAAACGCGACATTACCCTGAGCGATGAAGAGGTTGACATGCAATATTTTCATGTCCTTGAGCAAAACAACCTCAGCGAAGAGCAATTTAAGACTGAACTTGCCAAGGCAGGCATCACCCCTTCAATGTACAAGGAAAACCTGCGGAGCCAGATGATCCGTCAACGCCTGATTGGCGTCGAGATTCGCTCCAAGGTGGTTATCACCAATGAGCAGATCGAGGAGTATTACCACAGCAAGTACGGTCAGCAGAGTGAGGGCGACGGCCTCCACATTTTGCAGATAGGCTGCCTATGGGGACCAGGCAGTAAAACAGCCGACAAAAAAGAGGCTCGGATGCGGGCCGAACAGCTACGCGGCATGGTGATGGCCGGCGAGAACTTTAAAGACATCGCCCAGTCCTACTCAGAGCTGCCCTCAGCTACGGATGGCGGAGATATCGGTATTTTTCTTCAAGACGAACTGTCGAAACCGATGCAGGATGGCCTGGCAGGACTGCGTCCCGGTGAGGTAAGCCCGATTATTGAAAGTGGCGAAAGCTTCCAGTTCTTCAAGCTCCTGTCAGCCAAATCAGGCAATGTCATCACCCAGGCCCCCCTAGAATCAGTCCGGGAAGAAATTCGGGCCTTGCTGACGGAACAACTTCTCAAAGAAAAATTTGACCGCTGGGTTATCCAGCTTCGCGAAAGCTCCTATGTTGAAGAGCAACTTTAACGACCAGCGCTCGACGACGTAACCTTGGCCTTCAGCCTTACAGTCATCTTGTGCACAGGGCATTTTATTCTCGGTGCCTTTCTCGTTATTTTTGGCAATATTTGCGCCCAAAATATTTATAAACTATAGTAAATTGAAATATTTACCTACCTCGATCTGTTTTTTTCCAATTTGACTTAGTGCAGGGGATCATATGACCCAGGAAAACAGTAAGAAAAAATGGTCTGCAAATGCTGAAAAATCTGATGCCGAGACAGGACAGTCTCTAGGCGCCTATCTTCAACGTGAACGGCAAAAGAAACAACTGTCCCTCCAAGACGTTGCCGAGGCCACTCGCATTCCACCGGAATCACTGCAGGCCCTTGAGTCCGGCAACAAAAGCCTATTACCCGTTACGGTTTTCACCAGAGGATTTGTGAAAATCTACGCTGCCCACCTCGGCCTTGATCAGGCAGAAGTCCTGGAACGCTTCAGTAATGAGTGGGGTGCTGTTGATAATGAAGCTCCGGAAATGCTCTCCTGTGAAAGCATGGCGGAATCTTCCCCCTTCTTTCTGTCCTTCCGTTTTTACTTCCTGCTTCTCCTCTTCGCCCTTTTAATAAGCCTCGCCTATTTTTTCTTTCAGGCCGACGACACACCACCGCCCGCTGCCCTGACCACTATTCCGTCAACGACCGAAGAACCGCAGAGACAGCTTGTTGTCCCAAGAGATGAAGTAAAGCAAGTAACAATTAACCCCAGTGTTGCGCCCCCGGAAACCTTACTCATATCCCCTCAATCTGCCGGGAAAATCAGCATGGAGGAGGATGAAACGCCTCCTGAGCAACCTCTGGATCAACAAATAATGGCAACCACCATGGAAGCCAGCGATGCAGGGGTAAAGCCACCTGTCAGCGCCCTGCCAGAAAACATTTCCTCTGACATCGTACCTGAGCCGATGCTTCCTGAGACGAGTTCAGCCGTGCCTGCATCTCAGCCCGCCATCCCTGAAGTCCCTGCTCCAGTGGTTCAGCAGGCCACACCATCTTTTTTCCAGTCGGTTAATCTCCATATCCGTTTTACCAAAAGGACGCACATTTCCGTGGCCCAGGATGATGGTCGACCGGAAAAATTTATTTTCACTGCCGGCGAAGAGAGCAGCTGGCAGGCTGCCAGCCATATTACTCTTCATGTTGACGACGCAGATGCGGTGGAACTCACCTTGAACGGCACCCTCATCACCGTTGGCGACAACAGCGATGGCTCTCTTGCCATCACCCTCCCCACCGACCTTAACCGCTGACAATGGCAACCCACGAAAGTGAAGCCGTGGTGCTAAAGATTTTCGACCATGGTGAATCTGATAAGATTATCACCTTTTTCACCTCTGATTTCGGCAAAATAACTGCCATCGCCAAAGGCGCCAAGAGAAGCAAAAAACGTTTTGTCGCCAAACTGGAATTGTTTAATCATCTGCACATTTATTTTGCCGACAACAAATACTCGTCGCTGGTTCGAGTCGACGAGGCAGAACTCCGTAACCCCTTCCCAGCTCTGCGTTCCGACTATGAGCGTTTTGTCTGCTCTACCCTGGCCAGCGAACTCGTCTTAAATTGGACCGCAGACCATGATCAGGACGAAAACCTCTTTCATCTCTTGACCTGGACCTATGGCCAGCTTACCCAAAACACTCCTCTCCAGACTCTGCTGCTTTTCCAGCTCCACCTTCTCACCCTGCTGGGCTTTCATCTCCACCTCTCCTCCTGCTGCCAATGCGGCACAGAGGTGAATACATCGAGAAAATTCTCCTTCTTTTCGCCAAAAAACGGGGTGGTCTGCTCTCAATGCGCCTCTCTGCAAACATCAGAGACCGCTAATATTCCCCTGTCCTTGGGCACTATCAAGTTATTGGAAAAGGCCCGTCAACTCACTGTTGACAAATGGCCACGCCTCCACTTTTCCAAGCAGTCGCTCAAGGAGTCCATAAGCCTCTTTCAAAGCCATAACGCCTTTCTCCTTCAACGTGACATTCTCTCCTGGAAGGCGATTCATAGCCTCTGAGCTGTGACCTTGACAATGAAATGAGGTGTATTTAAATTGTTTCTTTTTTAATTCGGTGTGATTGGGGCAAAAGACATGGCAAAGATACAGTTTTCAGCTTTCAGCTTACAGTGGTTGGGGCTCTCAACCGGCATACTGCTCCTGGCGCTGGCACTTTTCCTCACCATGACGACCCGCCAGGAGGTTGCTGTCGACGAGATCAAGCCCCCTCTTCTCAGCCAGAAAAAGCATGTCCCCTTTAGCGCCCCGGCCAAGAAACTCAGCGTCTTTTCCGCCCGCCAAGTCTGGGATTATTATGAAAAAATCGGTTTCACCATGGC
>JBFFIS010000134.1:0-6723 GCA_041556375.1 Desulfurivibrionaceae bacterium
AGGCTCTACACCACTTGAACAGTTGGCCAGAATAGAGATTGTCCCAGTGGGGGCAATGGTGGTCCTGGTGGCGTTTCGTACCGGGGTATCAGGATCCTTATCGTAATAAATTGACTTGGCGAAGTTTGGAAAAGCGCCGCGAATCTGGGCCAATTTTACAGAGGCCTGATAGGCGGTATCGTCAATAAACTTCATGACCTTTTCAGACACCTCCACAGCTTCAGAAGAAGAGTATGGTATGCCCATCTCAATGAGCATATCGGCAAAGCCCATAACACCAAGACCTACCTTGCGATTACCCTTGGTTTTTTCCGCAATCTCAGGCAGAGGGTAGCGATTGAGATCAACAACATTATCAAGGAAATGGACCGACTTCTCAACAATATCAGCAAGCTTATCGTAGTTTATCTTGCCGTCAACAACCATATTGGCCAGGTTAATGGAGCCAAGGTTACAGGACTCATGGGGCAACAAGGGCTGCTCGCCGCAGGGGTTCGTGCTTTCGATGGCACCCAAGGCCGGGGTTGGGTTGCCTTCATTCATCCGATCGATAAAGACGATACCGGGCTCACCGGAGAACCAAGCCTGCTTGACAATCTGCTTGAAGACTTTACGGGCGCTCTTTCTGCCCACCACCGAGTTGTCACGGGGATTGATAATGTCATAATCTTCATCATTTTCCACCGCATCCATAAATTTATTGGTAACGGCCACAGAGATGTTGAAATTATTAAGTTTTTTAAGGTCTGCTTTAACCTTGATGAAATCCATGATATCGGGATGATCCACCCGCAGCATGGCCATGTTAGCACCCCTTCTCGTCCCCCCCTGCTTAATGGTTTCCGTGGCAACATCAAAGACGGACATAAAGGAAATAGGGCCGGAGGAGACACCCTTTGTGGAGTGGACGATATCATGATGGGGCCGAACCCTTGAAAAAGAAAAGCCGGTACCACCGCCACTTTTATGAATAAGGGCCGTTTGCTTGACCGCCTCAAAGATAGATTCCATGGAATCTTCCACAGGCAGAACAAAACAGGCGGAAAGCTGACCGAGTTCACGGCCGGCATTCATCAGGGTAGGAGAGTTGGGCAGAAAATCAAACTCCGCCATCATGGTGTAAAAATCCATGGCCAAGCCATCGATGTCCGCCTTTTTATCATAGGATGCATCCGCCGTGGCAATGGTACTGGCCACACGCCACAACATATCCTCAGGTTTTTCCAGAACTGTTCCTTCCTCATCCTTCATCAGGTAGCGTCGTTCTAAAACACTGACGGCATTATCGGCAAAGGCGGGCATTGGTGCTCCCGCAGGGAGGGAACTGGCTGTGGCAGACATTTTCTTAGTCATTGGCATCTCCTTATCAACTTTCCTTGGTGGCATAGCTCTTTGTACACAAGAGGGAAGTCTGTCCTACCGCAAAGCCCCCAATGGTAGAACCAACTTGTAAAAGGGATATAACAGAACACTTATTAAAAATAATTTCCTCTAACGGAATGGACAGACAATACAGCCCACGAATTACTTCAACCTCATAAAACAGATGACCTTCCCCATCAAAAGGGGCGGCAAGGACGCCTGGGCACCAACCCGACAAACATACCAAATGTGGTAGGGATGAGAATAGAAAAGCACAATATATATGCCCTGTAAAGAAAAAACTTGGTTTATAACTCACCATATTTCAAAGTGATTTAAAAACAAGGAGATAAAAATGAATAGTGAGGAACTAGAGGAAATGTACGTTAGAAATTTAGAAAATAATTAAACTTTAACCCTATACGAATGATAGGGTTAAAAAGAGAAAAAAGGATCAAAAATATAAAGAAATTAGGCCTAGAGAATCAGGGAGTTGGCAGGACATAGCCCTTCTGAATGGCATACTTAATAAGGTCAGCCGTGTTGTTGATATTCAACTTCTTGAGCAGATTGGCGCGATGGTGCTCCACAGTACGGGTCGAAATGGAGAGCAGTTCGGCAATATCACGGCTGGTGCGGCCCTCAGCAACAAGTTTCAAGACCTGTCTCTCCCTAGGGGTCAAAGAGTCTGATGGTACTCCCTTCTTTTCCTGGCAGGCCCTGATTTCCTCACGACTGAGCTCATCGGCAAGCACCGGCGAAATGAAGAGTTCTCCCTTTAAGGCATGATTAATGGCCGTCAGCAGCTCGGTGTCAGAATCCTCCTTGAGGATATAACCGTCGGCACCGGCGGAAAGGGCATGGCAAAGGTACTGCTTGCTCTTATGCATGGTCAGCATGATAATTTTGACATCAGGGCAGATCTTCTTGGCCTCCCCAATGGCTTCGATGCCGCGCAGATTGGGCATGGAGATATCAAGAAGAATAATATCAGGGGTAATTTTCTTAATAAAATTAAGAAGTTCAAGCCCGTCACCGACCTGACCAATGACGGCAAGGGAGGGTTCAGCTTCGATAATTTTTTTGATTCCATGCCGGATTAAGGCATGATCATCCGCCAGAACAACACGACAGACCCCCATAATTCACCTCTTCTCTACTTTCTAAACTGCTGTGGTCAAACAGGAATTGTAACGTGAACTGCTGTGCCATGGCCAGGCCCGCTTTCAATATCAAAACTTCCTCGCAGGATACGAACCCGCTCTGCCATAGCTGTCAGCCCCATCCCCTTTTCCGGGCTGATAGACGTAAAAATTTCCTCAACATTAAAACCTTTTCCATTATCTTTAACAACGAGAAAGATACGATTTTGTCGTTTTTCAATCTGAACAGCAAAGGCGGTGGCCTCGGCATGCTTGCTCATATTATTGAGTGATTCCTGAACAATACGATAAATCATGCGCTGGGAGTTTTGGCCAAAGTAATGATTAATCTCAACAAGATCGATCTCCGCCGTCATTCCGGAAAGCTTGGCAAAATGAGTAATCAGGTGCTCCAAGGCAGCATCGATACCAAGATCATCAAGCAGCACCGGTGACAAATTCCGTGACAGGCGGCGAACGTTTTCAATGATATCATTAATAGCCGAGCGCAGCTCCTGACATTCCTGCTGCAAAACCTCAAGCGGTTCACTACCAAGCCCGCTGACCACGGCCCGCAACTGCAGCTTAAGGGCAGCCAGGGACTGGCCCAACTCATCATGAAGCTCTACGGAGATACGCTGCCTTTCATTCTCCTGGACAGTGAGGAGATTATTGGAGAGCTGATGGAGAACTTCCTCAGACTCAAGCAGGGCCGCCTCAACCTTCTTGCGCTCTTCAATCTCATTTTGGAGGGTCTTGTTGGTGGAGGAGAGTTCCAAGGTTCGCTGGTGAACGACCTCCTCCAGGGTACTGCGATGCTCCTCAAGGGCGGCCTCCGCCTTTTTGGATCGGTAAATAAGGACGGAAAGGACGATAACCATGGCCTCGAGGGCCAAGGCGATAGCCAGGGCAGACCAGCCAAACTTCTTATATTTCCACAACACAGACTGCGGTTCCTCGGTGACCGTACTCTCTTCCGGCAGGGAGCTATAGGAGACGTCGAACCAACGCATCTCATTATAATCAAAGGCGTAATAGTTGTCCGTGGTCACAGTTTTGGTGTCGCCGGCCACCATATCGCCCCAGATCACCTGCATGGCAAGCTTAGCGGCCATTTCGCCTTGGGCGACGCCGCTGACCATACGACCGCCCAAAGGACCGCTGCCCAGGTAAAAGTCCCACATACTCAAGATCGGCACCTTACAGCGGCTGGCGATGAGCCAGGAAGATCGCTTATTGGTAAAGACCCCTCCAGACTCGTCCCTGGTAAAATTGCCAAGGAGAACCAAGGTATTGCCGCTTAAGGCCTTGACCATATTGACCAGTTCAGCCATGGATGCGGGGCTAGGAAATTCAAACTGCAGTGCTGGAAAATTCTTCACCTCACGCCGCAGCAGAGGCTCCAGGAGATTACCATCAACACTGCGGTCATTGATGACAATGACCCGCTCCGTCTCGGGGTAGAGATTAAGCCCGGCCTTCAAGGTGGCATTGACATCGACATGTTCCACCACCCCGGCAAAACCTTCCATGCCATATTCTTCAACGGGGAGACTGCCGATTTTACCGCAAAAAAGCGTGGCTGCTCCGGGAAAGATATCCTTGTGAAAACGGGCCAGGAAATTTATGGCAATATCATCGACGGCAATAACCGCTGCAAATTTCAAGAATCGGTACTTTTGGGTCAGCTGTTCACGCAGCAGCTGAAAATTCTCAGAATCATCAAGTCGCTGGGCATCCATATACTCCATATGGAGCTCGAGATTCTGCTGATCTTTGGCGAGAAGAACCTTATAGAGGCCGTCGTTGACATCCTCAACCCACCCCAGACCGCTATGGTACGAATGCAGGACAAAGATGTTCTTCTGCTGCGGGTTTTGCTGGGCCAGGGCAACAGTCCAAGACGAAACCAGACACAGGAGGCTAATGAGGATAAAAAAACAGCGGGCCATGGCGGAATTCCCAAACAATGTTAGCTATGCTCCCGGGTCTTATAAAAGAGAATATCGGGCCACTGTTCTTCCACAAAACCGATATGCCACTGCCCAGGGGCAAGATAGGTAAGGTGACCCTCGGCATCATGGGCCAGGCTGCCTTTATTTCTGGCCTCAAACTCCTTGAGGCGCTTTTTATCTTCGCAATCCACCCAGCGTGCCGCGGCGTACTCAACCGGCTCGTAAACAGCATCCACCCAATACTCATCTTTGAGGCGAGCCATGGTCACATCAAACTGCAGAACACCGACGGCCCCGAGAATATAATCACTGCCCATTATGGGCCTGAAGACCTGAACAGCGCCCTCCTCGGCTAGCTGCACCAGCCCCTTCTGGAGCTGTTTGGTTTTCAGGGGATTTTTCAAAATCACCCGGCGAAAATGTTCAGGGGCGAAATTGGGAATGCCGGTAAACTTAAGCTCCTCCTTCTGGGTAAAGGTATCGCCGATCTTAATGGTGCCATGGTTATGGAGCCCAATGATATCTCCGGCATAAGCCTCTTCAACATTGGCCCGGTCCTGGGCCATGAAGATAGTGGCATTGGCCAGGGTGATCGGTTTACCGGCCCGGTGATGAAGGACCTTCATGCCCCGCTTGAACTTGCCCGAACAGATGCGCAAGAAGGCGATACGGTCACGATGGGCCGGGTTCATATTGGCCTGGATCTTAAAGACAAATCCGGAAAAAGCATCCTCAAGGGCAGAGACTTCCCGGGTCGCTGCCTGGCGCACTCCTGGCGACGGGGCCAGCTCAACAAAGGCGTCAAGCATCTCTTTGACGCCGAAATTATTAATGGCGCTGCCGAAAAAGACAGGCGTCTGGCTGCCCTGGAGATAATGCTCAAGCTCAAAAGGGTTGGCCGCGCCCTCAAGAAGATCGATATCATCGCGAAGCTCCTGGGCCTCAGTGCTGCCGATCAATTCTTCAAGACGGGGATCAGCCAGATCCTCGATGACAATGCCCTCCTCTCCCCTGGTTTCCTGACCCGGAGTGAAGAGATGCAGCTTCTTTTCGTAAATATTATAGACGCCCTTAAAACGTTTGCCCATACCTATGGGCCAGGAGAGAGGCGTACACTCAACCTGCAGCTTATCCTCAATCTCGCTCATGATGTCCAAGGGGTCCATACCCTCGCGGTCGAGCTTATTGATAAAGGTAATAATCGGGGTATTACGCAGGCGGCAGACCTCCATCAATTTCTCGGTCTGGGGTTCAACGCCTTTGGCAAAATCGATAACCATGAGGGCGGAATCCACTGCCGTCAAAACACGGTAGGTGTCCTCTGAGAAATCCTGATGGCCGGGGGTATCGAGGAGGTTGATCTCGAAATCACGGTAATTAAACTTCATCACCGAACTGGTCACCGAGATACCGCGTTCCTGTTCAATGGACATCCAATCACTGGTAGCGTGGCGATCGGCCTTGCGGGATTTGACGGCACCGGCCATCTGGATCGCTCCACCAAAGAGAAGTAGCTTCTCGGTCAGGGTGGTCTTACCGGCATCGGGATGGCTGATGATCCCGAATGTCCGCCTCTTTTCAACTTCTTTTGTATATAAACTCATGATAACTCAACAACTAGGTAGATAATAAAGGAAAGGCATCCCTTCCAAGTGGCTCAATGACAAGGCTGGCACTTCTCGCCAGCAAAATTCAAAAACATTCATTTTACCAGTATTTGCCATCTTTTGCTTTCTTTAAATCCCTGCCTGTTCGTCCTTGCCTTGGCGGCAAAAATGGGAAACAATACAAAACACCATCAACGAATTCTCTTTCGAAGGAGCACAATGTCGACGCGAAACGCATCAGAACTGGCTATTACCATGGCCCACGTCATGCTTCCCAAGGACGGCAATCCCATGGGATTTATCCATGGTGGCGTCGTCGCCAAGTATATCGACGAGGCCGCCGCTGTGGTGGCCAGCCGCCATGCCCGCTGCATGGTGGTCACCCGCAGCTTTGACAATCTCGAATTTCACAACCATGTCGCCATCGGTAACCTGCTGCTGCTCAAGACCAGCCTCAACTTTGTGGGCACGACATCTATGGAAATTGGCGTCCGGGTGGAGGAGGAGGACTTAACCAGCGGCCGGATAAATCACATCGCCTCGGCCTATCTGACCTTTGTGGCCTTGGGGCCCGATTTCAAACCGATCACCGAGCCTCTTCCCTCGCTGGTCCTGGAAACCGACGAAGAGAAACGGCGCAACCGTGAGGCCCTGAGG
>JBFFIS010000135.1:0-6706 GCA_041556375.1 Desulfurivibrionaceae bacterium
CCCGCAGCGTTTGCTGCAGGGCGTAGCGAGTGTAGCTCGTCTCCCGGAGGCTGCCGCAGATGGCAGCGACTCGAATGGTCATGGCACCCCCAGCAGGATTCGAACCTGCGACCTACGGCTTAGAAGGCCGTTGCTCTATCCAGCTGAGCTATGGGCGCACTCAGTGCCTCCTTATATACCGTATCACATGCCATGAAACAAGATTTTTCCCTCTGAACGTTTAGCTCGGCCGCCAGGCAGGCAGCCTCCTGTTGACAAGGCCGTGGGAAATGTGTTTTTGCTGTACGGACACCCGTCATTCCATGTGAAAGTAAAATTTTTCTATGCCGATATCGCTGATTATCTCCCTTATTTTTTTTAGTGCTGGTTTGCTTCAAGGCCTCTCCGGTTTTGGCGCGGCCCTGCTGGCCATGCCTCTCCTTGTGCTGGTGCTGGATGTCCGCGAGGCGGTCACTCTCACCCTCCTTAACACCTTGATCATCAATCTTTTCTTGTCGGTACAGCTGAAAAGCCATCTTGATTGGCGCAAAATTTTACCCCTGGTAATCGGCTGCGTGCCGGGAGTCTATGTGGGGGTGACTCTCCTTAGAAATATGAATCCGGCGATTATTAAACTCAGCCTCGGTCTGTTGATCATCTCCTACGGGCTCTACTGTCTCTTCGGCCGCCTGGGGCCAAAGAGGCTCGGCAAAGGGTGGGGCTATGCGGCCGGTTTTGCCACCGGCACTATCGGTGGTGCCTTCAGCGCTGGCGGCCCTCCTACCATTATTTATACCACCCTCACCGGCTGGCAGAAGGACGAGATTAAAGCGACGCTGTCATCATTCTTTTTCTTTACCTCCTCCATGGCGGCGACTGGTCATTATTTGAGCGGTCTGACCACGCCCTCTGTTTTGGCCTTTTTTGGCGTTACGGCCCTGCCGGTGCTGGCCGGGGTCTTGTTGGGGGCGCGATTTTATAAAAAACTAAAAACAAGAAGCTATCTGACCATCATCTATTATCTCCTTGTTATTCTGGGCCTTATGTTGGTTGTTTCGGGGTGGAGCTGAGATGAGCATTATCTCTTCTGGCCGCATGCAGTCGGAGGCCAAGACCCTCAAGGCCATGATCAGCCTTTACTGTCGACGCCATCATGGAGCAGGCAAGGAGCTTTGTGTTGAGTGCCGGGAGTTGGAAGAGTATGCCCTGCAACGCTTGGCCGCCTGCCCCTTTCAGGAGGGCAAGACCACCTGTGGCAGGTGCCCGGTCCATTGTTATAGGCCGGCGATGCGGCAAAGAGTGCGGGAGGTGATGGCGGAGATCGGCCCGAGGATGATTTTCCACCATCCCCTCATGGCCCTGCGTCACCTTATCGATGGGTTGCGCAAGACGCCCACCAAACACGTGCGATAAAGCAGGTAGCTCAATGAAGAACAGCAGGAAAAGGCGATGAGAGACTACAGCAGCTAGGTATTGCTCCTGTGTTTAGCTCTCTTTAGAGAGAGGCAATCCGTCTGGCCTGCCAATAACATTTGTGCCAGTAGGGGTTGTCCAGGCGCGACATCATGACGCCCTTACTCTTTGAGGCATGGATGAATTTCTGGTCCTCCACATAAATTCCCACATGCCTGACCCCCATTTTAACCTTAAAGAAAACGAGATCGCCCGGTTTGAGCTGCAGCCTGCTGATAGCGGTGCCGGTATTGGCCAGCTGCGAGGTGGTGCGCGGCAGGCGGATATCGAAGAGGTCACGGAAGGTGAGATAGGTGAAGCCTGAGCAGTCAACGCCCTTTTTGCTCATGCCGCCGTCACAATGGGGAACGCCCTGCCAGCTTTCCAGGCGGTCATAAAGCTTGGTTATGATGCGGTACTGGCCTTGCTCTTTGAAGTGATAACTGCTGGCTGCCGGGCTCAGTACCTTTTGTTTGGGGCCCCCACAGCCACTAACGACGACAAGGGTGCATAGGGCAGAAATCAAAAGGAGTGGGCCTTTCATTTTTTTCCACATTTTTCGGCACCGCAGGCCTCGCAGGTACCACCACTGAGACACCAGACTGGCCCGGTGGCAGTGTCTGTAATGATAATACCTTTTTCCTCAAGGTTACGGCGGACGGCATCGGCCTTTTGCCAGTCCTTGCTTTTTCTCGCCACTTCCCGTTGCTTGATCATCTCATCAATCTCGGGGTTCAGGGGGCATTCCTCCAGGACCATGACATTGATAATGGAGTTGATCTTCTCCAGGGTTTCCAGGATGTATTTCTTCTGGTCGCCATCAAGCTGACCGTTGGCCAGAATGGGGTTAACCTTCTTGACGAAATCAAAGAGGGCGCCCAGCGCCTTGGAGATGTTCATGTCATCATCCATGGCCTCAAAAAAGGTGTTTTCCAGGCGGGTGAGGTAGGTGGCCACCTCTGGATGGGGGTTGGCCGGTGACAGGCAGAGCAGTTTTTTACAAAACTCATCAAGGCGGCGCAGACTGGAGCGGGCGGCTATGAGCTTGGCGTAGCTGAACTCAACAGGCTTGCGGTAATGATGGCGCAGCAGGAAAAAGCGTATCTCCCGGTTGCTGTAGCCTTCGGCCCAAACATCGCGCAGGGTGATAATGTTGGAGTTCTCAGCGCTCATCATCTTGCCGTCCAGCAGGAGGAGCTCGGAGTGGAGCCAGTGGTTGGCCAGGGGCTTGCCGGTCAGGGCCTTGGCAATGGCATTCTCATTTTCGTGATGAGGGAAGATGAGGTTCCGGCTCGCCGTGTGGATGTCCATGGTGTCGCCGAGATGGCTCAAGGTCATGGCCGCACATTCGATATGCCAACCGGGGCGCATATTGCCGAAATCGGTCTGGAAAAAGATGCCCTGTTTGAGCTCAGCCAGGGTGGAGCGCTTCATCAGGGTGAAATCCAGAGGGCTGTGCTTGTCATACTCCTCAAGGTCCACGGACTTGCCGCTCCTGATCTTGTCAAGATCCACCTTGGACAGCTTGCCGTAGTCGCTGAATTTTGAGATGTCGAAATAAATGGAGCCGTGCAGCTCATAGGCATAGCCCTTGTGGATGAGCTCATGGCAGATCTCAATCATCCGCTCGACATAATCCGAGGCCTTGGGCATGGTGATGGGCTGTTTCATGCCCAGAGCCTCCATGTCGTTGATGAAGGCCTCTATGTAGGGTGAAGTGAAATCAGCCACCGACAGCGACTTGTTCTCGGCACCGGCAATGGTATTGTCGTCGAGATCGGTAAAATTCATCAGGAACTCGACATTATAGCCCTTGGCCGCCAGGGTACGGTGGATGAGGTCGGCGACGATAAAGCGCCGGCAGTGGCTGAGATGCGTGGCTTCGTGGGCCGTGGGGCCGCAGGCGTAAAAGGTGACCTTTTGTGACGACAGAGGTTCAAAGGGCAGCTTTTTGCGTTTCAAGGCATTGTAGAATTTAAGCTGCGAGGTTTCTTCTACCTCTGGTGTTTTTTGAGAGAAGAGCTCGGTGGATAGGTATTTTTCGCCGCTGTCAGGGAAGATGACCACCAGGGTGCCTTCTTCCATCTCTTCGGCCCTCTTCAAGGCGGCGGCCATGGCACAACCGGAACTCATTCCGACAAAGAGGCCCTCTTCGCGGGCCAATGTCCGGGCCATCTCAAAGGCCTCTTCGTCATGGATATTGATAATCTGGAAAGGCTTGTTCTTGTCGAAGATGCCAGGCTTATAGGACTCCTTCATATTCTTGAGGCCCTGGATCTTGTGACCCAGGTAGGGTTCCACCGCCGTCACCCGCACATGGGGATGCTTAGTGCCATAATAATGGCAGAGACCCATGACCGTACCGCTGGTGCCCAAGGTGGCGACGATATCGGTGACCGTGCCCTCGGTTTGCTCCCAGATTTCCGGGCCGGTGCTCTCCACATGGGTCTGCCAGTTGGCGTTATTGTTAAACTGATCGGTGAGGAAGTATTTGTCCGGATGCTCGCGGACCATGGCATAGGCCTGTTCGATGGCGCCGTCAGTGGAGCGTTTGGCCGGCGTCAGCAAGATCTCGGCGCCATAGGCGCTCATGATCTTGCGGCGCTCAATGGAGGCGGATTCTGACATGACCAGCATACAACGGTAGCCCTTGACCGCACAGACCATGGCCAGGCCGATGCCGGTATTGCCGCTGGTGGCCTCGAGAACAATTTTATCCTTGGTGAGGGCCCCTGATTTCTCGGCAGCCTCAATCATGAATTTGCCGATGCGGTCCTTCACCGAACCGCCGGGGTTCATGGACTCCAGTTTGGCAAAAATCTGAACTTTGGGATTGGTGTTTAAGCGGCGAATAGGAACGATAGGGGTATTGCCGACTAGGTCAAGGATGGATTTATTCATAAAGTTTACAGTCATGGTGTGCAGATGAAATTTGCCAGGCTGGTAGCTGTGGAGTGTCGTGTTCATTAAAAAGAGAGAGGCGGGAAAATTCCTACCTTGCTCAGTCATAAAACGGAACATCTAAAACAGCAAATAAAAAGTGTTTTCGCAGGTGCTTGGGCATAATCTGCGCCTTGTTTAGGCACAGGCTGACGGTTTATCAAGACAAGGTGTTCTGCCAGAAGCTTAATGGCGTTTGTATTGCTCCATGCCATTATTTTCGCTCAGACAAATGCGAGCGTCTGGGTTCTCCTTTTATAGTCGCTGCATGGCGCTGCGAAAAAAGGCAACCTTCTGTGCACAGAAAAGCGGTTGTGGCCGTTAGTGAAAAGTGATGGGTAGAAAGCATCCTAACTAGCTGATTTGGCATAAGTCTTAAAAGTTTGCGGCGAGACTTTTTTTTGCTGGAAATAGGTAGGTGTACCTAATACACTTGGGCCAGGGGGCAGTTCATTTGGCTCTTTTTTTGTCTAGCATACTGATGGTTGTAATAAGTAGGGGAGTTAAGGCATGTACCATACAATTCCAGCAAGCTTTTTTGGCGAATCTGCAGTTGCTACGTTTATTGTAAGCCCTGAACATCAGGTCCTGTTCTGGAATAAGGCCTGTGAAAAACTAACAGGTCTTCAGTGTTCACAGCTTTTGGCGACGCGGTCGCACTGGCGAGCATTCTATGAAGAAAATAGGCCCTGTTTGGTCGATATCGTCATTGACGGGAATTATGAAGACTTGCCTCAATTGTATGAAAAGTTTGGCAAGTCAAAATTGTCACCGGAAGGAATGAGTGCAGAAGGGTGGTATGATAATTTAGACGGGCAACGGAAATATATAATTTTTGATGCGGCCCCTATATACAATGCCAATGGAGAACTCATAGCTGCCATTGAAACACTCCAGGATATAACGGAAATGAAGAGCCATGACCTCGAAAATCAAAGGCTTATTCAAGATCTTAAAAATGCTAATCCTGATAGTCCGCCCTTAAAAGGTTTCATTCCCATTTGCTCTTCATGTAAAGATATCAGAGTGAAAAATGGTGAATGGATTGCTGTTGCCGATTATTTCAGCCAAAAGACAGAGGTACTGTTCAGCCATGGCATTTGTCCGAAATGCGCTCAAAAGCTCTACCCTGAATATTACAACAAGATTTTCAAATGATGTGTAATTCGTCTTAGCCGGTCTTGAAGTTGGACCACAAAAAAAAGCAGGCCCTCAAAAAGAGGACCTGCTTTTTTTGTAAAGCGACTGAGATCGTCAATCACCAGGCCATAAGGCCGGATAATTAACTGATCTTCAGGGTAGCTTCAGAGTCACGCTTGACAGCAACAACCAGCTTGTAGAGCAGGGTAAGAATGAAGAAGCCTGTTGACCAGACTCCAGCAGTTACGGTGAGCTCAACAACGGTTGGAGTGTATTCAACAACATGCTCCATGGGAGTAGGTACGAAACCGCCCAGTACCAGACCAAGACCTTTATCGATCCAGAAGGCCACAAAAATCAGAATACAGCTGGTGGCCAGCATAGCATCTGATTTCTGCTTCCGGGAGATAAAGAGCATGATGATACCGAGAATACCCATGGCAACAGAGGCGCGCATGAAGGGCACCAGGTTGTTGTGCATAACACCTGTGCTGTGATCAACAAGACCGAAGAACAGGTAGTCCAGGGTGTGCATATGGCCTGGCATGTTGGAGTAATAGCCAACAAAGACCTCACAACCGAGGAGGAAGAAGTTAATGATAGCGGCATAACCGATAATGGTCACCAGCTTATTTTTGGCAGTCTGACCAACGTCAAAGTTAGCAGTATGCTTCATAATAAGAGCAATAACCAGTAACAGGGCTGGTCCGGCCGCAAAGGCCGAGGCCAGGAAGCGGGGGGCCAGAACAGCGGTGAGCCAGAAATGACGACCTGGCAGACCACAGTACAGAAACGCCGTTACGGTATGGATGGAGATGGCCCAAGGAATGGAGATATAGATAAACGGCTTCACCCAGTTGGGATACTTGATGCCTCTATACTCAGACGACAGGACCACAAAACCACAGAGTACGTTTAAGAACAGGTAGCCGTTTAAGACGATCATGTCATAAAACAGCATGGAGTTTGGTGTCGGGTGAAGAATAACGTTCATCGCCCGCATGGGCTGGCCAAGATCGGCGATAATGAACATCAGGCACATGACGATTGCAGCAATCGCCATGAACTCACCCAAGAGGGTAATACGACCAAAGGACTTATAGTCATGCAGGTAATATGGAAGTACCAGCATCAGACCACCAGCAGCGACACCGACCAGGAAGGTGAACTGGGAGATGTAGATTCCCCAGGTCAC
>JBFFIS010000136.1:0-6651 GCA_041556375.1 Desulfurivibrionaceae bacterium
CAAGGACACGGGCCTCAGCAACACTGGCATCAGGGAGCAGCACGGCAAATTGCTCGCCGGCCGAACGCGCACAGAGGGCAGAAGGCCCGAGTTTCTGGCGAAGCTCGTGACCAAATTCCTGCAAGATATAATCACCGAACTGCTGACCGCACTCCTGGTTGATTACTTTAAGCTCGTCAAGCTCCATCACCAGGATAGCAAGATCAGCACGCCTTAAAGCAGAGAGCTCATATTCTCTGGTCAGGATATTGTTAAAGGTCCGCCGGTTATAGAGCGAGGTGAGGCTGTCCTTAACCTCCAGATCGCTCAGACGCTGTTCAAGCTCCTTAAGACGAGTAATATCCTTGCAGATATGCAGAGCCTGCCAGACAAAGCCATGGCTATCCTTGACAGGATGAGCGTACACCTCAAACCAGCGATCCATGAATTGGCATTCCTTCGTCTCCAGGCATTCTGGTTTCCCAGAATGAAAAACCTTGCAACCGGGACACTTGTCGATGGGCTGACTGGAATTATGAAAAATTTCGAAACATTTTTGGCCTAGAACAGGCTGGTTGGGGAAAATATCTTGTACGGCTTTATTGGCTCGGATGATAGTGAATTGCCGATCGACGATAAAGAGAAGGTCGGAAATGGCGTCAAAGGTATCCTGCCAGAGTTGACCATTGTTGATATGAAGATCAAGCCCTTTGGCAACAGTGGGCGTCCCCTGATCAAGCTTATCGGCCCGGGACTTTAGTCTGTCGAAGTCAAACTCAAAAACCTTCTCTTGCATCTCCATGTGTGCCCCCCCATGAACACGACATTTACAACAAAAAAATAAAGAGAATGATAACAATAACCATCTCACCAGGCAAAAGGCAAGAAAATAATGTATTTCAAAGGGGTTAGCGCAGAATTGATTCGCTCAAAGAGTTAATGGCGTTATTTAGCCAAAGTCCAGGGAGTTCAATTTCAAAATAAGTTCGCCACTGGTCTTACAGTTACATTTTCTTTTAATATTGGACTTATGGACACGCACGGTTTTTGGGCTTATGCACAGTTCTTTGCCAATACTATCATCGTTTAGGCCCTTACAGATGAGGTGAGCAATGGAATTTTCACGGGGGGTAAGGAGGTTCTCACCGTCATGAGCGCAATTATTGCCCTGTTGCAAAAGCTTAAAGACATCATCGGTAAAGGATTTAGACAAATACTTACCACCCTGGGCCACCGTTTCCAGGGCCAGAACAAACTCCTTATCAGAATCCACCTTAAGAACATAGCCAGCACATCCGGCCTGGATGGCCATCTGGAAAAATTGGGGCTTAGGGTTACCGGTGAGCATGAGAATTTTTGATTGCGGAGAGACATCTTTTATTTCTTCAGCCACATCAAAGCCGTTCATGCCCTTACCAAGATCAATATCAAGGACGACAACATCAGGTTTATATTGCCGAACCAGAAGGATACCCTCTCTACCGCTTTCTGCTTCTGCTAGGCAGGTGAAACCATCAAGACGATCAAGCATCGCCTTTAAACCATATCTCACCAAAAGGTGATCATCGATGAGGAGGACGTTCACTTCTTTTTTCATTATTTTTTCTCCAAAACAGGAATATTCACAGTAAATGTAGATCCGCCGTCAGGGTTAGAGGAAACTTTTATAGTGCCCTTATGTGTGGTGACGATTCCATAACAGATAGACAAACCCAAACCCGTTCCCCGGCCCTCCTTCTTGGTGGTAAAAAAAGGGGCGAAAACAGACTGGACATCAGCAGGATCAATACCGCAGCCATTATCCTTTACTGATAGATCAATCTGGCCATTGGCAAAGCTGGTGGATATCAGGACCCTCCCCCCCCTTCCTTCGATGGCGTCACAGGCATTGGTAATGAGGTTAAAGACCACCTGTTTCATCTGGTCTTCAATGGCATTTACCAGGGGGATGTGCTGTAGATTTTTTTCAATATGAATACTGTTTTTCTCAAAATTTTTGGCACAGAGTCGCAAGACATCATTAATAATTTGATTTAAGTCAGTAGGCTTCATATGAGAAGAGGTTGGCCGGCCAAAATTCTGCATAGAACGGATAAGATCTCGCAGCCGCCGACATTCATCGATACAGACGGCAATCAAATGTTGCTTATCGGCATCTTCCTCCTCGTCATGAAAAGTGGTCAGGATTTGTTCCATACCGAATAGAGGACTGGAAAATTCATGGGAAATGGACGATGTCAATTTACCCAGGCTGCTTAACTTCTCAGCATGGAGGAGCTGTTCATAGGTGGAATCAAGCTCCTGACTCTTTGCGGACAGCAGGCCGGTAAGATTATCTCGATGTTCCTTAAGTTCAAGATGGTTGCCGATTCTGGCCCGGAGAATGGCGCCATTGACTGGCTTTGAAATAAAATCGATGGCACCTACCTGCAGCCCCAGCTCTTCATCATCCTCCTGGTTTTTCGCAGTGACAAAAACGACCGGTATTTTTTTTGTCTTCGGATTCTCCTTCAAACGCCTGCAGAGTTCATAGCCATCGACATCAGGCATCATGACATCAAGAAGAATCAAGTCTGGCTGGCTTTCTTCGGCAACCGCAAGAGCGGTTTTACCATCCAGGGCAAAATAGAGTTTATATTCGTCGAGATGACGGGCGAGCAATTTAACATTGCTGATCAAATCATCGACAAGAAGAATACGTTTGCGCTTGTCGGTCGCCTTTTTTTGTTGTTCTGCAACCATGTTATTTCTCGGTACCTACTGCATTTTAAAAAAAATTATGCTGCAAGTTAAATGCAACATAAACATTGACACAGCAAGGGATAAGAAGTAATGTCTTTCTCACTGACGCGGGGTGGAGCAGCTCGGTAGCTCGTCGGGCTCATAACCCGAAGGCCGCAGGTTCAAATCCTGCCCCCGCTACCATGTCTATTCAAAGGCTAACCAATTTTGGTTAGCCTTTTTTTTTATGCCTTTTTCTTCGTTTCCCTGCCTTGCTGCAAAGTACCATTGCCCGTCTCAACTGTCACCTTCAAGGATGAACCTGAAGAACCCCCTTGATCTCAAGCCTCACAACAAGAACGAGCAGCATCACCCTAGCATCTGCACATTTGAAAGACAAGAGATAACCTCTTGAAATTCCACATAAGTTCTCAGTGGAAGCCTACCATTTTCTCAACTATTTAGACGGCTGAGGTAAAACCTTGTTATAATAAAAGGGTAAGCAGGTAATTTTTTTTAACGGTGACAATGAAAAAAAAGGTTGTTGGCATAGGTAAGCATCTTGTTACAGGCTCAGTAGAAGAAAATCTGTGCACCTATGCACTCGGTTCTTGCGTCGCATTAACCCTTTATTTCCCAGCAGCCCAAGTGGCTGGCATGTCCCATGTGGTTTTACCAAACTCCCTCGTCAACATTAACGGAAAGAGCAGAAATGGTCCGGCCTACTATGCCGACACAGCCGTGGCAGCCCTTCTGGCCTCTATGCAGGAAGCTGCCGGCAATAGGGGCTATACCTCGCTGTTTGGTCTGAGCGCCAAGCTCATTGGCGGCGCCACAATGCTCAGAGTCAAAAGCCCCTTTAACATCGGCATAAATAATGTTAGGGCCTTGGAGCGCCAACTCGCTCACCACCGTATACCCATTTCAGCATGCGAGGTCGGCGGCAATATCTGCCGCACCGTTACCATTCGAGCCGAGAACGGCCACGTGCTGGTACAGTCGCCAGCCACGACATCACGGATACTCTAAGAGGTCAACAATGAAGGCAAAGATACTCGTAGTTGATGATGAGGAGGCTGTAGCCCTCTTTGTCAAAAAAATTCTTAGCAATAAGGGCTATGAGGTGATTACGGCCAAAGATGCCATGGAGGCCATCAACCGCCTCCACGACGAGGAGTTTCACGCCGTCATCACAGACAAAAATATGCCTGGCACCGCCCACCCGAACGAAGGTGGCCTTGACGTCCTGCAGGAATCGAAGACCATTAACCCCTCCTGCGGTGTGCTGATGATGACGGCTTATGCCACTGTGGATTCTGCCATCAAGACCATGCGCATGGGCGTCTTTGACTATATCAACAAGCCTTTTCGTATCGACGAACTCTCCAGCAAGGTAGAACGGCTCGTTCAATTACAGCGTTCCATCGATCCTATTAATAACCTTGCCGCTTACAACGAGCTGCGCCAAGAATTTTTCACCCTCTTTGACGAACAGCATGGCGAGACGACCAGGGAAAAGGCCAGGGAGCTCTTTATGGAAAAGATCCAGACAACCCTGGATACGGTTTTTCAAGAAAGACGCAGCGTCGAACAAACCCTTGTTGAGCAACGCGATGCCCTGGTGACCATTGCCGCCCTTGCCGCTGAACTTAATGACACCCTTGATGACAACACAGAGATAAAAGCAGTGGTCGAGCAAATTGTCGAACACGCCTCAAGGCGAATTTAGCACAAGGTCTTAGCCCTAAAAAATCTGAAATGCTGGAAGATGGGATGAAGCAGGGTCAGAAAAAAATTAGCTGCCAACGAGGGTCTTCAATTTTTCAACATAATCGCCTGGGAGCGGCACCAGGGTCCCTTTCTTGTTGATGCTGGCATGGTGGGTGAATCCCTTGACCAAGAGCCTGTTGTCATCCTGGCGCAGGACATGACAGTGAAAGCGGCATGAGTATGGGGTGACGTCGGCCAGGCTGGTTTTCACCACCAACAGATCGTCATAGCGGGCCGGGGCCTTATAGCGCAGATAACTCTCCACCACTGGCAACACAAAGCCACGCTCTTCAAGGATCTTATAGGAGAGGTCGTTAGCTCGCATCAAATCACCACGCCCCTGCTCAAAATAGCGGAGGTAGGTGGCATTATAGACAACACCGCCGGCATCGGTATCACCATACAAGACGCGAATCTCCGTCTCAAAGATGGGCTCGATCAAGGTGAGGCTAATCTTTTCCATTAGGCCAAGGCTGCCTTCATAAATTCAGCGCCATTACCGTAAAAGGTACCGGCTAGACGACCATTTTCCTCGCTATATGCGGCAAAGCCGCTGTCCTCGCCCTGGCAGTCATCATAAAGCACGACGGGTACTGGGTCAGAGGTGTGAGTTTTTAAGGAAATTGGGGTGAAATGATCCATACAAACCACGAGCCGATAGGACTCAAACTTTTTAAGTCCGGCCAAGACAGGCTGGACGACCTCGCTGTCAAAATCTTCAACGGCCTGTATCTTTTCTTTGAGCAGCCCCTGATGGCCTGTCTCGTCTGGGGCTTCAACATGGACAAAGACCAGGTCATGGTGGCCTAAGGCCTTAAAGGCCGCCTCGACCTTGCCCTGATAATTGGTGTCAAGATAGCCGGTGGCCCCTTCAACATTAATCACCTCCATGCCGGCATAGACGCCAATGCCCTTGAGGAGATCCACGGCCGAGATCAGGGCGCCGCTGACACCATAGAGCTCTTGCAGACTGAGCATGGCTGGTGCTTTACCCTCACCCCAAAGCCAGACGCAGTTCGCCGGCAACTTGCCCTCCTTGATACGCTGGATATTGACAGGATGGTCAGCAAGAATAGCCTGTGCCTTGTGAACAAAATCGGCCAGCAGTGGCACTGAGGAGTAGTTCTGCCAATAGGAGGTGACGTCTTTTTCCGGGTAGTCATGGGGCGGCACCGTCTCTAGCCCGCTGATATCGGTGTCAACCACCAGCAGGTGGCGATAGCTTATGCCTGGGTAGAGAGAGAGGCCTTGGCTCGGCAGAGCTGCCTGCAGAGCACTAATCAACTCATGGGCTTCAGCAGTGGAGATATGACCACCGCTATAATCGACCATGGTCATAGCGCCGTTCTCCTCCCTGACATTGACCAGATTAAGACGAAAGGCTATGTCATCGGGGCCAAGTTCGACACCCATACTGGCAGCTTCCAAAGGCGAACGCCCTGTGTAAAACTCCTCGGGACGATAGCCAAGCAGTGACAGATTGGCAACATCGCTACCGGGATGCATACCTTCAGGCACGGTCTGCAGAAGAGCAAGTTTGCCATGGGCGGCAAGATGATCCATGCCTGGTGTCAGGGCAGCCTCTAAGACTGTTTTGCCGCCGAGCTCATCAAGGCCATAGTCACCCATGCCATCGCCCACTAATATCACGGTTTTCATGGGCATTACTCCTCTTCATCCAGTATGCGTATCTTCACAGTCTCTGCCGCCGCAATGGGCAGCTTGTCTATCTCGGCCAGGGCCTCTACGACTGAAGCCTCGACAGCCTCGTAGGTCCGCATTACAATGGGCACGGTTTTACTTTTCTGGGTGGTTTTCTGGATAACCGACTCAATACTAATATCATACTTTCCCAGGATACCGGCAATGGTCGCCAAGACTCCCGGCTGGTCCAGGGTGGTAAAGCGAAAATAGTAAGGACATTTAAACTGGCTTATCGGCGTAACCTGCCGCGGCTTGATGTATTCAGGAAGATAGGAAAGACTGGAAACGCGGTTGATGGCTCCATGGATAATATTTCTTGAAATATCAACAATGTCGGCGGCTACGGCACTGCCGGTGGCAAGCTTACCGGCACCGGGGCCATAGAGCAAAATATCGCCCACCATATCGCCATGAATGTGGACAGAGTTAAAGGCGCCATTTATGGAGGCCAGGAGGTGGGAATCGGGCACCAGGGTG
>JBFFIS010000137.1:0-6630 GCA_041556375.1 Desulfurivibrionaceae bacterium
CCTCTTAACCCGCATATCCACCCGGGGGTAAGAGCCCAGGACCTTCAGGCAGTCACTTTCTTGGACGACATTGTGCTCAATGCTGGTCAGGGCCTCGATGAGAATGTCGTCCTGGTAATGGCCCTCGGCCTCGATAAATATCTGCAGCTCCTGGGTTTTGGCGTTGGACTCGGCCCGCATGTCGAGAATATTGATACCGCGTTGGGTAAAGGCGCCCAAGGTGTCGTAGAGCATACCCACCCGATCTTTCAACGGCACGGTGAGGATGGAGGTGGCATCATAACCGGTGGGCGGCTGCGGGGTGCGGCCGATGACGGCGTAGCGCGTCTTGTTATGGGGGGCAATCTCCCGTTCGCGGATGTTCAGGCCCTGATCTTTTAACAGCGCTTCCGCTTCAATGACACCGTAATCGCGGCGGTCACTGGCCTTGATGTCGGCCAGGGCCTCTTCAAGATTACTGACGGTGAGCAGGGAGATCTCCGGGTAGGTATCGGTGAGGTAATCTTCGCATTGCTGGATGACCTGGCCGGTGCCGAGGATAATTTTTAAGCGATCGCTGCCCGGCAAGGTGCCCAGGGAGAGATGGATGGGCTGGACGATATTGTCGATCCAGTAGCCGTTTTTCATCTTTTCCATGACCTGGAAGGACTTCAGTACCCCACCCATCCGCGTGTTGTAGACCGGCAGGATCATCATTTCTACCTGGTTCTCGGCAAAGGCGCGGGCCAGGGCGGCATGATGGGTGAAGCTGACCAGGGTTGCCTCCAGGTTGTAGCTGTGGGCCGCCTGCCAGGTGTTGGAACCCTGAGGGCCGATGATACCGATTGTTGTCATGGCTGCTTGCTTTTAGTCTATGGATGCAATGGCTGAGCGGGCGTGCGCAACCGTAAAAGAACTCGTCTGTCGTTAACCTCTGTTATGTAGTGGTTTCTGGGCTTGAGGTCAAGAAATTCTAAGATGATATTCTGAGCCATGTCTATGCGGTTGCTGAGAATTTTTTTGCCGCGGAATCTATGGAAGGCACTGGGAAAACATTCTTTTTGTTTCCGTGCCTTCCGTAGATTCCGCGGCAGAAGAAAGTAAAGAATGAAGACTATACCGGCAGGGAGCGCACCACCAGCAGCCGGATTTCGCTCATGTCCTCCATGGCGTAGCGGATGCCCTCGCGGCCCAGGCCCGAGTCCTTGACGCCGCCGTAGGGCATCTGGTCGGCGCGCCAGGAAGGGATGTCGCCGATGACCACGCCGCCCATCTCCAGAGTATCCCAGGCCAGATGGGCTTTGTGGATGTCCCGGGTGAAAATGCCGGCCTGCAGGCCGAAACTGCTGTCGTTGATCTCTGCCAGGGCCTCCTTGAAATCGCTGAATTTCGACAGCACAGCCACCGGGCCAAAGGCCTCAAGGCGGCAGATGTTTTCTTCTTTATCAACATTCTCAAGCAGGGTGGCCTCCAGCAGTGCTCCATCCCGTTTGCCACCGCAGAGCAGGGTGCCACCCTGATTGAGGGCGGAAAGAACCCATTCTTCCAGGCGGTTGGCTTCTTTCTCGGAGATCATCGGGCCGATAAAGGTTTTTTCGTTTTTGGGATCACCCATGACAAGTTTTTTAGTGGCGCTGACCAGCTTGTCGCGAAAGAGATCATAGATCTTTTCATGGATCAGGATGCGCTGGACGCCGATACAGCTTTGGCCCGACTGGTAGAAAGCACCGATGATGATGCGCTTAACAGCGTCGTCGATATCGGCATCCTCATCCACCAGGCAGGCGGCATTGCCGCCGAGCTCCAGGACCACCTTTTTCTTGCCGGCCTTGGCCTTCAGGGCCCAGCCCACCTGGGGTGAACCGGTGAAGGACAGGAGTTTGAGGCGCTCGTCCTCGGTGAAGAGACGGGCCCCGTCCCGGGTGCAGGGCAGGATGGAAAAGGCGCCGGCGGGCAGGTCGCACTCTGCCAGGGTCTCGCCGATGATCAGCGCCCCGATTGGCGTGAGACTGGCTGGTTTGAGGACAAAGGGGCAACCGGCGGCAATGGCTGGCGCCACCTTGTGGGCCGCCAGGTTGAGTGGGAAGTTAAAGGGGGAGATAAAGGAGCAGGCCCCCACCGGCACCCTCTTTGTTGTTGAGGTGTAACCCGCGGTCCGGGGGCTGCGGTCGAGCGGCATATACTCGCCGCCGAACCGCACCGCCTCTTCGGCGGCAATCTTAAAGGTCTCAATGAGGCGGGTGACCTCGCCGCGGCTGTCATTAATGGGCTTGCCCGCCTCGACACAGAGGGCCTGGGCCAGTTCCTCGGCCCGTTCCTGAAAGCGCCTGACACAATGCTCCAGGATCTCTTGGCGTTGCCAGGCCGGCATGGCAGCCATGGCCTTTTCCGCCTTCACGGCCTGACCTATGGCCTGATCAATGGCAGCCTCATCGGCCATGGCCACCCTGTAGGCCACCTCGCCGCTGAATTTATCAGTCACCTCCAGATCATCGTTGGCGAAGACCGGTTCGTTGGCCAGGTAGTAGGGATATGTTTTCTGCATGGTTGCCACCTTGTTTAAGAAAGAATTGATCTCGTCACAATAGCATATCTGCCGCCACGTTGTCAGTGTTGACAGAGGAAAAGAGTATTTTAGCTCGTCTGGAAAGTTAAACCCGCCGCTCTGCTCTTGACGGCTTGCGGGTTAAAGTTTCGCGTCCGCCTTGCACCCAAGCATATGGCTGCAAGAACTCTAAAAAATCGTATAGGTATTTATACTAACATGTGGTTGCCGCTGTCCTGACCTGTATGTGGGTCTTGTCGGCAGGGATGGAAGTCAAGAGTGGCTATTCTCTGGGGCATATTTATGACCTTTTGAATGAGGGAAATATTCGTAAAATCAAGGGGAAATACGCTTAGGGTTCATGCTGAGAGTCTTTCCTCCCTCTTAACGGTGAAAATAATATTTTGACTAGATTAGCTGAAAAATTATAGGGTTAATGAAGCAAAAAGAAGAGCACAAGGAGTTGCCGCCAGGCCGCTGGTTTTTCGATTTGTATCGGTCATATGCCCTGGGGTGTGAACTGTTCACAAACTATCTAATCGTCAAGGAGATGAAATGAAAAGAATTGGAGTCGCATTACTCGGGTTGGTTTTGTTGGTTGTTTTTGCCGGCGCTGCTCAGGCCGAAATCAAGATAGGAGTCCTGGCCAAACGCGGCGCCACCAAGGCCATGGCCCAGTGGAAGGCCACCGGCGATTATTTGAGCGATAAGGTTGGTGAGCCGGTGGTGATCATCCCCTTGAAATTCACCGCTATTGAGCCCATGGTTCAAAGCGGCAAGATCGATTTCCTCCTGGCCAACTCGGCCTTTTACGTGGAGATGGAGAAAAAATATGGCGTCACAGCCGTAGCCACTCTCATTAACTCCCGGGATGGTAAGGCACTGAAGGAGTTTGGCGGTGTCGTCCTGGTCCGGGCCGACAGCCCTATCCAGACCCTGGCCGACATCAAAGGCAAGAAGTTTATGTGTGTTAAGTATTCCTCCTTTGGTGGTGGTCAGATGGCCTGGCGTCTTCTCCTTGAGAACGGCATTGATCCCAAGAAGGATTTCGCCGCCTTTGCCGAGGGCAAGAAGCATGATAATGTTGTTCTCGCTGTCAAAAGCGGCGTCATGGATGCCGGTACGGTTCGGACCGATACCTTGGAGCGCATGGCCGGCGAGGGTAAGATCAATATGGCTGATTTTCGCATCATTCATCCCGTCACGGATGACTTTCCCTTTGTGCGCTCCACCCGTCTTTACCCGGAATGGCCCATGGCCGCCCTCAAACATGTTGATGCCGGCAAAGCCGCCAAGCTTGGCACAGCCCTCCAGGCCATTACTCCTGCTGATCAGGCAGCCAAGAATGCCAAGGTGGTGGGCTGGTCTCCTGCTGCTGACTATGCCCCGGTGCGCGACTGTCTGAAAGCCATCAAGTATGGCGCTTTTGCTAATTAAAAGGGGAAGAGATGTTTAAATCAAAAGGTATAGCCTTTAAGTTTATCCTGGCTGTGTCCGGGGTGACCCAGGTCCTGCTGGTCCTGCTGGCGGTGGTCGTCATTTCTACGGCCTATAAAACCCAGCGTCAGCAGGCTGATAGCTTTATTGATACGCTGCAGTCCGAACAGAAACAGCAGGAGTCCTTGCTGGCCGACAGTTTGACCAGGAAAGGTGAGTCCCTCACCGCTCTGTTGGCCCAGACCGGCGCCGCCCTGGTTGTCGGCTATGACTTTGAAGGCTTGGGAAGTCTCGGCGAGGCAACCTTAAAGGATAGTGATGTCGTGGCAGTGGTCTTCACCGGCAAGGACGGTACAGTGCTGGCAGAGTCTAAAAGCGGTCAGCCCGGTGATACGACTATCACCAGGGATCTCGTCTTTGACGGCGAGGTCATTGGTGAAGTCCAACTCAGCCTGCACTTTGATTCGGTAACCAAGGCGGTCAGCGAGGTCACCGGCCGCATCAATAAGCTGGTCGTGCAGGCTAATGCTGATCTCAAGGACGGCGCCTGGCGTCTGGGCATGATCATCATCGTGGTGATGGGTCTTATCGTTCTTGTTTTGTGCGGTGCCATTTATTTTAGTCTCAATCTCTTTGTCATTAAGCCGGTGATGCGGGTCGTGGATGGCGTCAACGACAGCGCTGTCCAGGTCAAAGCCTCTTCCGGGCAATTGGCCGGCGCCAGCCAGCAGTTGGCGGACGGCGCCTCTCGTGGCGCGGCGTCTCTGGAGGAGACATCATCTTCTCTCGAAGAGGTGTCTTCCATGACCAAGCGTAATGCCGATAATGCCAATGAGTGTAATAGTCTGATGCAGGAGGTTAATGATGTGGTGGCCAGGGCAACGACCTCTATGGAAGCCCAAAATGTAGCAATGGAGGAAATTTCCCGGGCCAGTGCGGAAACCCAGAAGATTGTTAAGACCATTGACGAGATTGCCTTCCAAACCAACCTCCTGGCCTTGAACGCTGCCGTGGAGGCGGCCCGCGCCGGTGAGGCCGGCGCCGGCTTTGCCGTAGTGGCCGACGAGGTCCGTAATCTGGCCATGCGGGCTGCGGAAGCGGCCAAAGACACGGCCGGCCTTATTGAGGGCACGGTGGTCAAGGTTAAGGAAGGCGAGGGGCTTGCTCTCCAGACCAATGAAAACTTTGGCAAGGTCTCAGAACGGGCTTCCAAGGTCGGCACCTTGATCAATGAGATTGCCGTGGCTTCCGGTGAGCAGAATTCCGGATTGTCTGAGGTCAACAATGCTATGACCGAGATTGATCAGGTTACCCAGCAGACCGCGGCCAACTCGGAAGAGGCAGCCAGTGCTTCTGAGGAGCTGAGCTCTCAGTCCGAGTATCTGGAGGAATATGTCCATGAGCTTGTGGCCCTGATTAAGGGTGAAAAGGCGACGCAGGCCCGGCGTGGGCAAGTGGCAGCATCTTCCCCGGTGCGGCCTTCAACTCCACAAGGCCGGACTGCTGCCCTGCCGGCACCCAGGCGAGAGGCCCCAGCTAAAAAGGCGGCGGCTAAAAGCGCTGAGGAAACAATACCTTTTGACGATGATGAATTCGAAGATTTTTAGCGACTTCGACCTACAGTAAACCTAAAAAAAGAGGCGATCACTCATGGTGATCGCCTCTTTTTTTATTTGCGCGGATCAATTGTTTCCGGGCAATTTTCAAGAGAAACTGCGGAGGAGAGGCCTGGGCTTTGCCAAAGACGCCAGAGTGAACGAAGGGCGCCGCTGAGCAGCCAGGCGCTAAGGGCAAAGATGATCAGCGACAGCGCGGCCAAGGTTACCTCACCTGCGCTGAGAAACTTTTGGAGATTGTTGACCATGGCCCAGGAGGTTATGACGATCATGAACACCATGGGGATCATGGTTACCAGGAAGTTACGGCCTTTTTGCGCCAGATAAACGGTGGCCACGGTCAGCCCCAAGGCCGCCAGGAGCTGATTGAGGGCCCCGAATAAAGGCCAGAGAACGAGAGCGCCTTTGGCCCCTGGTTTGACAAAGGAGAGCAGGGCAGCCAAAAGAACGACCACAAAGGTGGCCACGTAGCGGTTGTCCAAGGGCCGTATTACCTTGCCGTCCCGGTTTTTACAGAGCTCCTGCAGGCTTAAACGTTGGATGCGACTGGCGGAATCCAAGGTGGTGCCGGCAAAGGAGACAATGAACACCGCCATCAGAGTAGCGCCCATCTCTTTGGGCAGGCCGAAGGAGGCCATCATATTGGCAGCGCCGGTGACAAAGGCGCCAATCTTCGGGCCCAGGCCTTGGGCTGAGGCCCAGGTGGCATAATGGGCGTCAAAGGCGGCACTGCCGGTAAAGAGGACACCTTGTTTTTCCATCCCCATACCCAGACCACCGGCAATGGCAATGATCGCAATGGTCGCCAGGATACCCTCAAGCAGCATGCCGCCGTAGCCGATGGTAAGCATGTCTTTTTCCTTGCTGACCTGCTTGACCGAGGTGCCGGAGGCGGCCAGAGAATGAAAACCGGAAATGGCCCCGCAGGCAATGGTGATAAAGAGAAGGGGGAATAGCGGCGGAATATCGCTGCCTGCCGCCATGGCCGCCGGATTGATGGCCGGGGCCGTGATCTGGGGGTGGGCAACGACAACTCCGACAGTCAGCATGGCC
>JBFFIS010000138.1:0-6561 GCA_041556375.1 Desulfurivibrionaceae bacterium
ACAAACTGCTCTTCCGGAAAAGTATGGACGATCATGTCCTCATATTCCATACGATGGACGCCGGCATAGGCCAGCATGATGCCGTCGCACAGGCCGTCCTTCATCTTCTTGATCCGGGTCTGGAGGTTGCCGCGGATATCAACGGTTTCAACATGGGGATAGTGGAGGGCGAGCAGGGCCCGGCGCCGCACCGACGAGGTGCCGATAACGATCTTTTTGCCGGTGTCCTCCAGGGAAAGCTCAGTATTATGGCTGACCAGAACATCGTTGGCCTTTTCACGATCGGTAAAGGCGATGAGCTCAAAACCCTCGGGGAGCTGGGAGGGCATATCCTTGGCGCTATGGACGGCGATGTCAAGGGTGCCGTCGGCAAGCTGATCTTCAAGCTCCTCGGTAAAGACGCCCTTGGAACCGATCTTGGCAATGGAGGTGTTGAGGATCTTGTCGCCCTTGGTCTCCATGGTGATGATCTCTGTTTCTATACCGGCGGCGTTGAGCTTGTCCTGCACATAATAGGTCTGCCACATGGCCAGCTTACTCTTCCTGGAACCGATCGTTATCTTGCTCATCCTTTCTAAAACCCCTTCAAGAAGTGTCTATTTACACAGGGCGGCCTCCCACCGACCTTGCCTCAACCTGTCATTATTTCTACCCTAAATAGCCTGGAAAAACATTAATTTCCTTTAAGACCGCAGGCCAAGGCCGGATCAGGAAGGATAATCCGGCGTCGCCCCGGCCTGCGAGGCCACATAGGCCCCGAGGCGGTTGGCCTCTTCCAGGCAGGTCTTGAGCTCAGCACCGGCCAGGTAACCGGCTATGACGCCGGAGAAAAAGGCATCGCCGCTGCCCACGGTATCGGCAACGGTGACCTGAAATCCCGGGTGGGAGCAACAGCCGTCCGGGTTGATGAGCAGAGCGCCCTCGCTACCGCGGGTCACGGCCAGCAGCTTGAGATCAAAAGCGGCAAGAAGGGCGGCGGCCACCTCCTCTTCACTGCCTTTTTCCCCGACCAGGGCCGTGTTAAGGGCGGCAAGCTCGTCGCTGTTGACCTTGACCACCTGGGCCGCCTGCAGAGATTCCTTGACATGATCCATGGGGGTGTAGGGCGGCCGCAGGTTGACGTCGTAAAAGATGGTGGCGGCCTGCTGCCAGAGGCGGCGGATGGCCTGCCGGCTCTCGGGCTGGCGCTGGGCCAGGGTGCCGCAGACCAGGTGAAAGGGGCGACCGCCAACAACGCTCTCGACCCCGGCTGCTTCGATATGGTCCCAGGCCGCTGGTTTTTCGATATCGAAATGGGGTTCGTTGTTGCTGTCCACCGTCACCACCACCCGGCCGGTGGGCCTGTGGCCATCAATCTGGATGGCGTCAACGGCAAGGCCGATTTCCCTGATCCTCTCCAGGGTCTGGCGACCCAAGTCATCATCACCGATCCGGCTTGCCACCAGCACCGGCAGACCCCGGGCCTGGAGATGGTAGGCCACGTTCAGCGGCGCGCCGCCCAGAACGCTGCCTTCGGGAAACTGGTCCCAGACAATCTCACCAACGGAAACTATCAAATCTTTTGCCATAATCCCTACCTGTGCTCGTTACTTTTTGATACTCTGATTATTAGACGCCGTAATTTTCAGTATAGGCCACCTGAACACAGATAGCAAAATTGACCTGGCGCTTCGTGCCCCCAAGGAAAAGCCATGATTGATACCTTAATGACCTATATTCAGGAGAACAGGGATTCCGTCTACAGCCTGTTTCGCCGCTTCCAGGAAACCGGCAAGAGCCTGATGCTGCGCACCGATCTCTGGGACGAGTTCACCCTATTCTGTTCTGAAACAGACAATGAAGACCTCCTCGACTCGCCCCTGGCCGAGGCCATTGCCCATACCCAGGAGGCCGCCATTGCCGCGCCCTGGCTCTATCTCGATGTCCGGCCCCGGGTGGCGCAGTGGCATTATCTGCGCTTCCACTTCGAGGCCATGACCTCGGAAGAGGTTTCAACATCGCAGTTTCTCTACTTTAAGGAATGCCTGGTCACCAGCGACCCGGGCTTCCGGATCTTGGAGATTGACCTCACCCCCTTTGAACGCCATTTCCCCAAGATGACCCAGACCCGCTCCATCGGCCATGGCGTCGAATTTCTCAACCGCCGTTTTTCCAGCCGCCTGGCCAATGACCTGGCCAAGGGCGATGAGCTCATTCTGTCCTTTCTCAATGAGCATGGCTATGGCGGCATGCCCTTTATGATCAATGAGACTATTAACAACATGGCCAAACTCCAACAGGCCCTGCGCAACGGTATGGAGTATCTGGCCGAGCACAACAGCAATGACACCTGGAACGAGGTCAGCACCAACCTGCAGCTCATGGGCTTTGAGCCGGGCTGGGGCCGCACCGTTGACCGCATCATCGACAGCTTCAGCCTGCTGGCCGATATCCTCGAGGCCCCGGACCATGGCGCTCTCGAGCAGTTTTTCAGCCGTATCCCGATGATCTTTAATGTGGTTATCCTTTCACCCCACGGCTATTTCGGCCAGGACAACGTCCTTGGCCTGCCTGACACCGGTGGCCAGGTGGTCTACATCCTCGACCAGGTTCGGGCCCTGGAAAAGGAGATGCGCGACCGTATTTATAAACAGGGCCTTGATATTGAGCCGCAAATTATCATTGTCACCCGCCTGCTGCCCGAGGCCGGGGAAACCACCTGTAACCTGGCTGAGGAAAAGGTCCATGGCACTGAAAATGTCAAGATTGTCCGCATTCCCTTCCGCAGCAAGGATGGCGCCGTCATTCCCCAGTGGATCTCGCGCTTTGAGATCTGGCCCTATCTGGAACGCTTCTCCGTGGAGGCGGAACGGGAGATTCTGGCCCGCCTGGGCCGGCGGCCGGATCTGATCATCGGCAATTACTCAGACGGCAACCTGGTGGCCACCCTCATGGCCTTGCGCCTCGGCGTCACCCAGTGCACCATTGCCCATGCCCTGGAAAAGACCAAATACCTCTACTCCGCCCTCTACTGGCAACAAATGGAAGAGCAGTATCATTTTTCCTGCCAGTTCACCGCCGACCTCATTGCCATGAATGCCGCCGATTTCATCATCACCAGCACCTATCAGGAGATTGCCGGCAGCGCCAACATGGTGGGCCAGTATGAGAGCTACTCCGCCTTCACCATGCCGGGCCTGCAGCGGGTGGTCAACGGCATCAATGTCTTTGATCCCAAGTTTAACATCGTCTCGCCAGGGGCGGATGCCGACGTCTATTTCCCCTACTCTGAAAAGGAGAGGCGGTTAACCGGTCTGCATGGCGAGCTTGATGAGCTGGTCTTTGGCGGCGAGCGCGACGAGAGCCGTGGCATCCTCGCCGACCAGGACAAACCGCTGATCTTTTCCATGGCCCGCCTCGACCACATCAAAAACCTCACCGGCCTGGTGGAGTGGTATGCCGGCAGCGCCCGGCTGCGGGAGCTGACCAATCTGGTGCTGATCTGCGGCACGGTCAACCCGGACAATTCGGCCGACAACGAGGAGCGAGAACAGATTCTCCGCATGCATGCCCTCTTTGACGAACATGGGCTCGACGGCCAGGTGCGCTGGCTGGGCATGCGCCTCGACAAGAACCTCACCGGCGAGCTCTACCGCTACATGGCGGACCGGCGCTCCGCCTTTATCCAACCGGCATTCTTCGAGGCCTTTGGCCTGACAGTGATCGAGGCCATGGCCTCGGGCCTGCCCACCTTTGCCACCCGCTACGGCGGCCCTTTAGAGATCATTGAAAACGGCATCTCCGGCTTTCACATCAACCCCAACCACGGTGAAGAGGCGGCCCAGGTCATTGTTGATTTTTTTGAGCGCTGCCAGGAGGAGCCGGAACATTGGTACGCCCTCTCCCAAGGGGCGATCAACCGCGTCCTCAGTCACTACACCTGGAAGCGCTACGCCAAGAGGCTGCTGTCGCTGACCTGCATCTACGGCTTCTGGAAATACGCCACCAACCTCGACCGCCAGGAGACCAACCGCTACCTGGAGATGCTCTACCACCTCCAGTTCCGCCCTCTGGCCGCCGGCCTTGAGGACAAAGACGATGGCTGAACCATGACGGCTCATCTTTGCCTGACAGAAAACGTAACCAAAAGGTAACACTTTTAGCAAGCAGACGTTACTCTACGGTTACACGTAGCTGTCGACTTCTTTTTTCCCTGAAATCCCCAACAAAACCCGAACAATAAAAGCTTTAATTTCAACATGTTAGCCGACAAGGTGTTGTTGTGTCGAACTTTTCTGCACACTGGTATGCACTTTGCTATACTTTTAGGAAAATCGATTTGTTTCAGCCACCAAGAACAAAATAATTTGTCCCCCGTAAACAAAAAATACACAAAAGGATGGAGGTGAAGTGAGCGGCGAAAAAATGGCCAAGGAGAAACTCTATGCTAAGAAGAGAAAATCAACCAGGAAGGCGTATCAATGGAAACAGGCAAAGTTATGAAATACGTTGCAACACTTAGTGTTGTTGTGGCTGTTGGACTCTTTGCCTACGTGGTGAAAGCGTCCAACATGATATCGTATCTTTCCAGCGACCCGAAAGTATGTATCAACTGCCATACCATGAACACCGTTTATGCAACCTGGCAGCACAGTTCACACAGGGGACGAGCTACCTGTGTGGAGTGCCATCTGCCAAGGGATTCCTTCGTAAACAAAATGCTCGCAAAGTCACGGGATGGACTTAAACACTCTGTGGCCATGACATTTCGCACCTACGGCCTCAACATCAGGGCAACTGAAAACGCCTCAGACCGGATTCAGGCCAACTGCATCATGTGCCATCAGGAAATAGTTTCGCAGATAGCGATCAATAGCAGTTTGTACCAGGACGAAGGCAGCAAAAACAGTGTCGACCGAAGATGCTGGGATTGCCACCGTGACGTCCCCCATGGCATCAACACCAACCTGACCGCTACACCTGATAATATCGGAGTGAAGGAACTGTAATCCAACGCAAAAGGAGAATGAAAAATGAAAAGATCAACACTGGTGACAATGGGATCAGTTGCAGCAATTGTTCCTTTGTTTTTACTGGCCTTATCCATTAACGAAAATAAGGCTGAGCAGCGGACCATCAATGAAGTGCCCAAAATTAAACGCATGGAATCGGTCAGTGCCAAGTGGGCCGAGCATTATCCTCGGCAGTACGATTCATACCTCCAGACCAAGAAAAGCGATAAGATTGTCGACATGCTGGATAAGTCGCCCGCTCTGGTGGTGATGTGGGCTGGATACGGCTTCTCCAAGGACTATAATGCGCCGCGCGGCCATTCCTATATCCTGGAGGATAATATCAACACCTTACGGACAGGCGCCCCGGTGGACGGCAAAACAGGCCCCATGCCCACGGCCTGTTGGACCTGTAAATCCCCGGATGTTCCCCGCCTGATGGATAAAATTGGCGAGCTCGATTATTTCACCGGAAAATGGGCCCGCCACGGCAATGAGATTGTTAACCCCATTGGCTGTGCCGACTGCCATGACAACGAAACGATGCGCCTGGCCATCACCCGGCCCCACCTCAATAGGGCCCTTGATGCCGAAGGCAGCCTGAAGGCTGCTGACGCCACCCACCAGGACATGCGCTCCCTGGTCTGCGCCCAATGCCATTCTGAGTATTACTTCAAGCCCACGAAGTGGACTGATAAAGACGGCACCGAGAAGACAGCCAAGGTTGTCACCTTCCCATGGGCCAACGGTTTTGCTGTTGAAGACATGGAAAAATACTACGATGATATCAATTTTGTCGACTGGACCCACAAAATCAGCAAGACCCCTATGCTGAAAGCCCAGCATCCGGGATATGAAATTTACAAGACCGGAGCCCATGGCCTCAATGACGTGGCATGTGCTGATTGTCATATGCCGTACGTCCGTGAAGGTGGTGTCAAGTATTCAAACCATAATGTCGGCAGCCCCATGGAAAATATGGCCAACACCTGCCTCAATTGCCATAGTGAAGATGAAAAAACCCTGAAAGATACTGTTGCCAGGAAGCTTGCCCGTAAGGATGAGCTCAACAATACGGCAATGGATGTTATCGGCAAGGCCCATCTTGAGGCCGGAAAGGCCTGGGAACTTGGTGCCACAGAGGCCGAGATGAAGCCGATTCTCCAGGATATCAGGCACGCCCAGTGGCGTTGGGACTACTCCATTGCCAGCCACGGCTCCTTCTTCCACGCCCCTGAAGAGACCCTGAGGATTCTGGGCTCTGCCATCAATAAGGGTCAGGACGCCCGGGTAAAACTGAGAGTTGTCTTAGCGCGCTACAATGCCGCTGATTATGTGGCCCCTGACTTTTCAACCAAGGAAAAAGCCCAAAAGGTCATTGGCTTGCCCTTTGACAAGCTGGTTGACGATAAAATGCGCTTCCTCAATACCTTGAGAAAGGAATGGAATCAAGAAGCCGCCGCCAAAGGTCTTTATGATCCGAAAACCGAGATCAAAGAGTTTAAGACCTCCTACAAGTAAGACGTTTCCCATGTAACCTCTTACATGGGTTCGTTCTTTTAATCGGGTC
>JBFFIS010000139.1:0-6552 GCA_041556375.1 Desulfurivibrionaceae bacterium
ATGTTTTTTAGACAAACCGATCAACCCGAGTAAATTCATGCGGGTCGACAAACTTGCAACCCCGCCCGTTATTGTAGAACTCAAGGCCACCCCATCAAAAAAACTCAACAAGACCCTGGTTGCTCACAGGGAAAACCCACTACCCGTAGCTTCGGAGATGTAACATATGGCCCTTTTCACAAAAAAAGACGATTTTGAGCAGGAATCTCAACTTGCGGAGAAAGAAGTCATTTCCTCTATCATTGATGCCAATATGCTAATCACAGGAGAACTCTCCTTTGAAGGCAAGGCCCGAATCGATGGAACAGTTGAAGGCAACATCAAGGGTGAGCACCTGATCCTCAGTGAGACTGGAAAAATCCTGGGTGATATTGTGGTCACATCTTTTGTATGCCACGGCACCCTTGAGGGCAATGTAAAGGCCAACCTGATAACGGCCCGCAAGAGCTGTCAGATCCATGGCCGGATTGAGGGTAATTCCCTCACCGTAGAACCCGGTGCCGGCCTCAGCGGAGAGCTTAAGGTTGCCAGCAAAGATCTTCACCTGGTCAACAGTAAGCACAACAACGCTGAAACGACCTCCAATCAAACCACCACTGGCTGACAGAACGTTCCATGCAGCCAAAAGACCTTCCAGCCCCTGCCAATCGTCTCACCTGTCCAACCTGCGGCAATGATAACGATTTCTATGAAATTGCCGAAGATGTCGTGATAACCACGCACTACATTCAAAACCAAGATGGAAGCTTTACCCCTGAAGAAGACAATTCCCAGGTACTCGGGGAGATCAAGCTTATCTGCGGCCAGTGCCAGGATGACCTGAGCGATTTTCATCAACGATTTACAGAAATGCTCTTTTGACTAGCCAGCCGCGTATCATCACAAAAAACCAGGAACTATCCTCAATTTTCCAGGAACTCGGCAAGGGAGACATTATTGCCTGCCGCCTGCGCCTGAAATTCAACGAAGAGCACCTCCTGCTCGACTTGCTTGAGCGCGGGGTGCACCTGATCCCCTCTGCCACCTCACAGCTCGCCAGCCGTTCCAAAACCCTCCAGGCCCGACTTCTGGGGTCACTCATGATCCCTCACACAGTGGTCATTTACGACATACACGGATTACTGGAAACAATTTCCCTGTATGGAAGGCATGCCATCGAAAAAGTTGTTCTCAAACATGACAGAAAAAATGCAGGCCTTGGAATCCACCTCTTTCAGCACATTGAAGACGTATACACCCAGGCTGCCAACAACACCCTCCCCTACCCCTTCGTCCTCCAACCCTTTGCAGCACAAAGCAAAGACGTACGAGTAATTTTTCTTGACGACTATGTTGAGGCCTATGAGCGAAACAATCCTGACAGCTTTCGCAATAATCTCCACTGCGGAGGAGAGGCTGCTCCTTATTCCCTGAGTGATGACCAGCTGGAGATCTGTCGAAAAGCAATGGAAAGAACATCATTTCCTTACGCACATCTGGATCTGATGATAACAGAAGAAAATGAGACCTGGCTGGCGGAAATCAACCTCCGGGGCGGCATTCGAGGAGCTGTCATAGACCCTGCCAGCTACCGCATAAAGGTACAGGCTATAGAGGAAAAACTCCTCCAGCAGAAAACTCAAGAAGGATTGTGAGACTGAGAAATCCCCTTGGGTTACAGCAAACAGTTTACCGTCCTCAGCTGATCTGCATAAAAAAAACAAAAAAAAAGGAGCTGCCGTAAGGCAGCTCCTTTTTTTAACTCTTCGAAACTTCAGCTGGTATAATTATACACAACCGGTAGGTTTCGGAAGACCAGCCATCTTACAGGCACCTTTACCAGGTCCTGATGGGAAGAGCTCGTAGATGCGCTTCAGAGGGAAACCAGTGGTTTTGGACAGAATACGAACCATAGGAGCAATACCGTTCTTCTTGTAGTAGTCCTGAAGAGCGTTGATTACTTTCCAGTGCTCGTCAGTCATGTCGGTAATACCTTCTTCGGCCTTTACATAATCAACCCAAGACTCGTTCCACTCTTCCATACCATTGGTAAGGAAACCGTCTTCGTCAACACCAAAGCTAGATCCGTCATATTCGATAGTAGCCATAACTAATCCTCCGTTAAATTTTCCTAAAATAGGGGTGATCTATAACTAAAATTACTAATAATTAAAAAAAGATGACCCTAATTACAGTATCCCATTTCTTTTGTCAATGGCATGGGTTCATTTTTTTGAGGACAATGAATGGTTATTCAGTCCTAAATGTCCGTAATTACGGTTTTATTTTTTTTCATAATATCCATTCAAGGGCCTATTCTGCGCCTCAATCCATCAGCTCTTTAAAGAAAATTATGGACGCAAATCTCTCCGAAAAAACAGTCGGTTTCATGCTGCTCGACTTAGCGACAAAGATGAGGTTGCCAATGCCATACTCTGCGGCGCAGGCCAGGACCTCCTCGTTGTCATCGGCCAGCAGGGTGCGCTCCTTGTCAAAATCGATTTTTTCGGCCAATTTCTCCCAAAACCCCGGTTCTTCCTTGGCGACGCCTATCTCATCGGCACAGATCAGCAGGTCAAACTCAGAGGCCATCTCCGTCTTGGCCATTTTGATGGCCAGTGTCTTGGGATGGGCATTGGTGACCATGACGATCTTCTTACCCATATTCCGGCAAAACTCAAGGAATTCAAGTACATATGGGTGGATATTTATCAGGTGCTTGACCTCCTGCTTCATCTTTTCGAGGTCCAAATCCAACTCCTGAGACCAGAAGTCCAAGTCGGTCCATTCCAAAAAACCTTCCCTGGCCTTGTAGCGGGCAAGCAACTCATCCTCGGCTGTAAAGATGGAAATATTGTTTTGTTTGGCATAAATGGCCGGGACGTACTCCTCCCAGAAGTAATCATCAAAATGTTTATCAAGGAGGGTGCCATCCATGTCCAGAAGCACGGTATCGATAGTCTGCCAATCTATGTTTGGTTCTATTTTCTTTTTGATCATGGCCTAATTTCCGTTCAAGATATCCTCAACGGTTTTTTCACCTATTTTTTCGTTAAATACTGCCTCAATAAAAGGGCTTACCTTGTCATAGTCTTCCGCACTGATGAGAAAACCGGGTAAGGCCTTGGCCTTTCTCAGCCGGGCCCGGGCCTGGGCGACCAAGGAGTCGTTGGCCAGCATCTCAGCCGTTTGCTCATTTTCCCGAAGATCGCAGAGGGCCAGAAGCACGTCGTGCATATTGCCCCAATATTGGCCCTGGCCGATGTGTTCAATGAGCTGCTGGGCAGCGGTGGTGGCGCTGATATAATATTGGGGCTGCTCGGCAGCGGCTCCGGCCTGACAGGGCGTCAGCGAAGCGAAACTGCGGCAGGAAAAGGGCCGCACCGGGTATATCTGACAGCAATTATCCTCCAGATAGGGGCAGGCCTCTCTCTCCTCGCCCTCATGGCCACCGACACCTTCCTGACCGGCCAGACATTTTTCGGCAAATTCATTGGTGGTCTCCAGGGCGGCCTGCTGTTTTTTGGCTCTCTGCATTCTTTCAGCAAACCAGGCATGGCGCTCAGTATCCTTTATATGGCGATGAATGACATCGCCCTCCACCGCCGTCATGGTTACATTCTGGGTGCAGCAGGTGGCACAGCCCTGTTTACAGGCAAATTGCAGGGCATTGCCCTGCGTCCACTGCTCAAAGGCACGGTAAATTACAAGCAGGAGTTGCTGGCGCAGAGAAGTCATTTCGGCTCAATCCTGCTCCTTGTCACGCCGGCGCAGGCCATCGACTATTTTTTTTATAAGCTCTTCCGGGGTCATTTTCATGGCCAGAATATACATGACCACCGCCAGGGCAAGATCATCCAGCCAGCCGGCCAGCAGTATATTGTCGGGGAAGATGTCCAGGGGGAAGATAATATAAAAAAAGGCGGCCAACATCAGCAGCTTAACGCTCCACGGCGCCTCCTCATGAACAAAGACATGCCAGAGCAGCCTTATTTTACTCAGAAAACCCATCATGTCTGGACGCTACCGATCAGCTCTGCGGCGCTCTTGCGGCCGGTATCTTCAAGGTACTGGCTCAGGGCGCTGACCATTTCACCACTGACCGCCGGGTTGACGAAGTTTGCCGTGCCGATCTGTACTGCTGTGGCCCCGGCCATCATAAACTCAATGACATCCTCCAGGGTGGCGATGCCGCCAATGCCGATAACAGGGATACTCACCGCCTGGGCAACCTGATAGACCATGCGCAGGGCCACCGGCTTAATGGCCGGTCCGGAAAGGCCGCCAATGACATTGGCCAGTTTTGGCTTGGCCGTCCTGATATCAATGGCCATGCCGATGAGGGTGTTGATTAAACTGATGGCCGTCGCCCCCGCCTCTTCCACGGCCCGGGCAATAACGGTTATATCTGTGACATTGGGCGAAAGTTTAATGATAACCGGTCGACTGGTCTGGCGGCAGACGATGTCGGCGACCTTGGCAGCCATGGCAGGATCGGTACCGAAGGCGACGCCGCCCTTTTTGACATTGGGGCAGGAAATATTGACCTCAATGGCGGCAATACCCTCGACATCTGCCAGGCGGGCCGCCAGCTCACGATAATCGTCGAGGGAATCACCAAGGATATTGACCACCACCTGGGCGCCGAGCTCTCGGATCATCGCCATTTTTTCAGTGATGAAACGGTCTACACCGACATTTTGCAGACCAATGGCATTAAGCATTCCGCTGGCCGTTTCCACCACTCTTGGCGGCGGGTTGCCGGGACGAGGGTGCAGGGAAATACCCTTGACGACAATGGCCCCCAGGGTGGACAAATCGACAAAGGGGCTGAACTCTTCACCATAGCCAAAGGTCCCTGAGGCGGTCATAATGGGATTAGCCAGCCGCCACTCTCCTATAGTAACACCGGTGTCTACAGCCATATTTCCCCCGCCTCAAAAACTGGCCCATCCTTGCAGACATGGACATATTTACTATCGCTATCGTCAAATCCGGCCCGCTCCACCGTACAGCCAAGACAGGCGCCCATGCCGCAGGCCATCATGGCCTCCAGAGACACCTGGCAGGGCCAGGAGCGCTGCCGGGCGAGGGCAGCCACCCCTTTCATCATCGGTGTCGGCCCACAGGTATATATGGAAGCCGGGCCCTCTACTTCCTGGGCAAGGAGGTCGGTGACCAAACCATGCAGGCCTTGGGAGCCGTCGTCTGTGGCCAGAGACACCGGGGCGACGCCCTGAAAATCATCGACCAGGAGCAGCTCCTGCCTGCTGCGGCCCCCGAGCAGGATTGACAGCTTTTCAGTGGGCCGCTGGCGCTTGATTGCAGCGCCGAGAAAGAGAAGGGGGGCAACACCCAGACCGCCGCCCACCAGGCAATGATGGGCCGCTGACTCGATGGCAAAACCGTTGCCCAGGGGCCCAAGGAGGGAGACCTCCTCACCTGTTTTCATCAGGGACATCAGCCGCGTGCCTTTACCGACCACGCGGTAGAGGAGGGTGAGCACGTCATTTTCAACCAGATGAATGGAAAGGGGCCGCCGCAGCAGGGGGTCGGAGGAGCCATGGCCTACAGAAACCATAACAAACTGGCCAGGCTTGGCAGCACCAGCCAGCTTAGGCGCCCGGATCTCCATCCGCAGGGTATCAGGTCCGACAACCCTGTTGTCTAAAAGCTGCCCGTCTTCAAGATATTGTAACTTCACGCACATACCCACATCGTTTTTTAGTCGGTATTACAGGGAGAAAAGCCCCTGCACCTGTCTGTCAATCAACGGGTAACTTGCTGATTAGATTATGAATTCGCTCAAGATCATCAAGTGAATAGTACTCAATTTCGATTTTGCCGCGGCCGCCATTCTGGGTAATCTTTGATTTGGTGCCGAAATGACGAATAAAATCGTTGGTAAGGGTCCGGCAATAGGAGGCCGGGATAGGTTTTTTGACCGCCGGCCGCCTGGTGTTGGCAGAGTTGCTTTTCTGCTTGCTGGCCCGGACCAGGGCCTCTGTCTGGCGTACAGAGAGCTCCTTGGCGACAATTTTGTCACGAATCTCCTTGGCCTCAACATGATCCTTGACAGCCAGGAGGACACGGGCATGCCCCATGGTCAGTCGACCGGCGCTGACGTCATCCTTAATAAAATCAGGAAGCTGGAGGAGACGCATGGTGTTAGCCACCGTGGACCTCTCCTTGCCAACCCGTTTTGCCACCTCTTCCTGGGTGAGAGAAAACTCTTTGACGAGCTGCTGGTAAGCCAGGGCCTCTTCAATAGGGTTAAGGTTTTGGCGTTGAATGTTTTCAATCAGGGCCAGTTCCAGACGGTCCTGAGTATTGACGTCACGGACAATGACGGGCACGTCGGTCAGGCCGGCAAGCTTTGAGGCCCGCAAGCGACGCTCACCAGCAATAAGAACGTAGCGATCCTCAACATCACTGGGGGTAACAACCAAGGGCTGGAGAATGCCTTTTTCTGCTATGGACTCGGCCAGCTCCTGGAGAGCATCATCATCCATTTCCTTGCGGGGCTGGTAGGGGTTGGGATCGATAGCCGCAAGATCGCAGAGGATATACTCC
>JBFFIS010000140.1:0-6509 GCA_041556375.1 Desulfurivibrionaceae bacterium
ATTGCTTTTAGCCTGCATGCTGCTCTCCGCTTGGATAGCTATTGTTTTAGAGAGTTATTTGTTGACCAGGTTTTCTCATTCAATGCCTTGTTAGAAGGGTTATTCTAAGAATAAAAAGAGGGTGGTGTCCAGCTATAAAATACTTGGGCGCGGCCCTTTTTAATGGTTTGTGGAGGCGTTATTTGTATGGCCTCAAGGGGCCTTAATCCTTGTTGGCGTGGCGAGTAAAAAAAGCCTCTGCCGCCCCCACGGCCTCGGCCATGGTCTCGCTGCGTTGCACTGCCATGGCCAGGTGGTGGCCGAAGGCGTAGTTTTTACTGTAGTAATGGCTGAATTCCTTGAGACGGCCGAGCTGGCGGCCGGGAGGGAAGCGTTCTTCGAGGATTTCCACGAAGCGCCGGTAGATGGCAGGCTTGTTAGGTGGGGCCAGGGCCGGGCCGCCATAGAGGGCATGGTTAATCTCGGCAAAGAGCCAGGGTTTGAAAGGGGCGGCCCGGCCAATCATCAGGCCATCGGCGCCGCTTATCTCCAGGCATTTTTGGGCGTCCTCCACTGAAAAAATACCGCCATTGGCGATCACCGGAATGGTGAGCCACTCCTTGACCTTGCCGATCCATTGCCAGCGCGGTTTCCTGGTAAAAGGCTCTTTTTGCATACGGCCATGGACGGTGAGGTAGTCGAGACCCTCTCCCTGAAGCATCTGGCAGAAACTCCGTAATTTTGTCTCATCCAACTCCGAGCCCAGGCGGATTTTGGCCGACAGCGGTAAGGTCGTGGCCCGTCGGGCTGCGGCAACAACCTTGCGGACGAGATCGTGATCCTCGGCAAGCTTGGAGCCGGCGCCCTTGCGGCGGATGGTGGGGGCCGGGCAGCCCAGGTTGAGATCCACCGCATCAGCGCCCAGGCGATGGAGGGCGGCCATGGCCGGTTCGACATCATCGGCATGGGAGACCAGCATCTGGTAGGAGAGGGGGTGCTCTATTGCACTGCGGATCAAAAAAGGGTCCTGACTCGGGTTGACGCATGGCAGCTTGCGGGCCCCGAGCATCTCGGTGGAGAGCAGACCGACACCGCCGAGCTCCATGATGACGGTGCGCAGGGCCGAATGGCTCACCCCCACCATGGGGGCAAGCACCAGGGGTGATGAGAGGGTAAGGTTGCCGAGTTTGAGCTTCATGACGCCTCGATATCGGCGCGGCAAAGCGCCTTGTCGACAGCCAGGACTTTTGCCAGCTTCTTTTTGAGCCGAAAGCGGTGCCAGTAGGTCATGGGGGAGCGGGCCACCTTGACGGTTGCCGCCAGGGTTTTGGCCGGCTCAAAGAGCAGGTCAAGAATATGGCTGGCGTTCATGGCCTGGCCGAGATAGTGACTGCAGCCGGCGCAATAGGTGATGACCTGCTGGCCTCCGGCCTCCTCACGGCGCATCTCGGTCCAGCTCCGGGCCAGGTCTGTGTCCAGATAGCCCACGGCGCCGCCTTCACCGCAGCACAGGGTGTTTGCGCCATGGTGTTTCATCTCGTGGATGGTGAAGCCGGCCGTGCTGACCAGGCGGCGGACAGCGCCATGGATCTGGCGGTCAAAACGGACGCCGCAGGGATCATGAATGGTTACCTGCTGGGCAGCAGAGGTAGTGGAGGGGGCTTCAAGCACCTCATAGATGGTCTGCACCTCGAAATCGCCATACTCCTTGAACATCCGAAAACAGTTGGGGCAGGCAACGAGCACCTTTTTGATGCCATGCTTTTTGAGAATGGCCTGCAGGCCGAAAAACATGGTCTGGAAATAATCAAGGCGGCCCAAGTCGTGGGAGGGCTTGGTGCAGCAATCAAGGACCACCCCGAGGTTGGCGATTTTGTCCTGGAGCTGGTTGATAACGTCCAGCACCCGTTGCTGGCGGCTGCCGGGCAGGGCGCAGCCCGGAAAGAAGATAGTGTCGCAGCCTTCAGGCAGTCCGTACCACGACAGGAGTCGTGAACTCCCCCTTCTTTCATAGGCGAGGAGGGCTCGGTAGCTGTCATACTGGCGCTGGCCTTGCTCAGTGACTTGGCAGCGCTGGGCCATCATCAGGGCCGCCGGATCAACATCCTTGGGGCAGACTGCTGTGCACAGCCGGCAGAGGCTGCATTTGAAGGAAATATCTTTATCTTGTTTTTCGAGAATATGTTCAGCAAGGCTGCGCGGGCTACCGTGCTCGCTTAAGAAGCGACATTGCTTAACGCAGATGGAGCAGTCAACGCAGTTTTTGCTCACAGATGAGGCTTGGTCGATAAAACTAGTGGGCATGTTCTTCAACGGATGGCTGATAATTTGTCGGATAGTTTTTGCCTTTCATGCTAAAAAAGAGGCAGAGACATGGAGTTTGAGTGATGGAGCACGGGGTAATCCTGTACCTGCAGGTTGTACCCAATCACAGGAGAGAATGATAGTATGAAGGAAGGGGCACAGTTGTTTTTTATATTTGTCCTGCTCACACTCTCTTGCCCAGTGGTGAGAGCGGTTGAGGCAAGTGAGACCTTTGATGTTGATAAGGAGCTGAGGAACAATACTTTTTATATCCAGGAGCTTGATCAGTGCCGGAAGGCATATCACGCCTATTTCCAGGATGATGGCACCTTGGCCATAAAGTTTTCGCCCAAACATTGGAAGTATGAGCGCTGGCAGGTGGATGACAGGGGTACCCTCTGTGTGACCACCATCGCCCGCAGGGTGGGCAAAACCACCATGTATACCTCCAAGTGCGGCAGATTCGTCAGAAACAGTGACACAAGCTATCGTTGGTACAATGGCGATGGTCAGCACCGGGCCAATTTCAGTTTCAAGGGCAAGGGGGACAGGTTGCCCGGTTTGGGACAGCAAGCAGCCCTTGACGCTGATGTCGTCCTTGCCAAAGAGCGCAGTGTCAGAGTTCACAAGGCAAATAAAAGAGTGATTCGGCCAAGGATTTTCAAAAGTAAAAAATAGCTCTGCCTTGGCAGGTGGCAGCTAATCGACGGGAGGGTGGCAAGGTGAAAAAATGGACGCGGCTTTTTTTTCTTATCTTTTGTGTGATGTTTTGGGCGATGAACTCCGGTCAGGCCGGAGCAGCAGACAAGAAAAAGGAGGATATGGCCTCAGAGCTGAAGGAGAAAACATTTTTTGTTGTCGAGCATGCCCGGAAGAATAAGTCTCAGCAAGATTATCATGCCTTTTTCAAAAAAGATGGCACTCTCGCCATCAAATTTACTCCAAGGCATTCCAAGTCAGGGAAATGGAAGATGGATGATAAGGGAAATCTCTGCATAACCCGAACTGTGCATAAGCCAAAGACATCCTTGCAGGAAACCAAATGTGGAAAGTTCGTGAAAAAAAATGATAGCGTTTTCTACTGGTACGATGACAAGTCAAGACATCGGGCCACCTTCACCTTGAAAGGCAAAGGCAATAGGCTGCCCTGATTAGGGTTGAAAGCGGCGCATGAAGGCCCGGTCAATATAATCCTTGATCCAGAAGGCCAGGCGGCCTTTAAAGGTGATGCCGCGTTTGTGGAAGACGCCTTGGCCACCTCCGCAGTTGAAGATGAGCAGGTAGTCGCCGCCCGGATCAAAGGGGGTCAATGGTTGGCCGCTGAGCTGGGCCTGGAGGTTGGCAAGAAGAATTGGGTTTTGGCGGACGGCATAGACGCCGACCTTGTCTAAGGGCTGGTCGGCAAAAGAGATACAGTCGCCGCCGCCGAATATTTCCGGATATGCCGGGCTCTGCAGGAATTTATTGACCAGCAGGCCACCATCAGCGCCTGTTTCCAAGCCAGACTCGGCAAAGGCTGGGTTGGGCCGTACGCCCACTGCCGTAAAGAGGACCTCATCACTGTAGGAGCGGCCATCTTCAAGAGTCACCTTGCCGTTGTTAATTTCACGGACATACCCTCCCTCGATAATCTCAATACCGCGCCTCTTCATGATCTGGGCGCAGCGAAGCCGTACCTTCTCCGGCACCCGACTCATGAATTGTTTGCCGGCATAGATTCGTACCTGGCAGCCTTTGCCGCCCTGCTCTCTGCCGCAGGCCCAGGCGTTACCGGCCACCTCCAGGGCGGCAGGACCACCCCCGACCACTCCCACCGGCACGACATCTTGTTGACAGAGATCTAAAATCTTTTGTCGTCCAGCCTGCAGATTCTCAATGGGCTTTACCGAAAAGACCTCGCCCGCCTTTAAGACATCGGCATCCGGGACATGGCTGCCGATATTAAAGGAGGCCACGTCATAAGTGATGGTAGTGCCGGAGGCCAGGGTGAGGATGCGCAGGTCAGCGTCAATGCGCTCCAGGCTGTCCTTGATAAAGGTGCCGCCTTGGGCCTCGACCATCTGCTGGACCGGAAAGCTGATGTCGGCGGCGCTGTAAGTGCCGCCCAGCATGCCGGGGCCCATGCCTGAGTAATAATGGTGGGATGAGGGGCCGATTACTGTCACTGTGATGCCCTGGGATTGAAGAGCGCGGATATGGGCCATAGCGGTCATGTGGGCATGACCGGCACCCACCAAGACGAGATGTTTAGGCATGGTGTCTTCTCCTCAGCATCCTGACGGCCATGGTGAGCAGATAGCTCACCCCGGCAATCATGACAATGGTGGCGCCGCTGGGCAGATTGGGGCCATAGCTCAGGGCCAGGCCAGCGGTGACATAGAACATGGAGAGCAGGGTAGAGATGGCCATCATCTGCCAGAGGCGTGAGGAAAATTGGCCGGCCACTGCTGCCGGCAGGGAAAAAAGGGCGATGACCAGGACAATACCGACAATGCGGATCATCAGGACGATGGTCAGCGCCGTCAGGCAGAGGAGAAGGAGGTAATAAAATTTGGTATGGACACCGCGCAGGCGGGCAAACTCCTCGTCAAAGCAGACAGCCAGCATTTTGTGGTAGAAGAGGATGCCCAGGGTGACCACGCAGATGTCCAAGGCGACAATAGTCCAGAGATCCTGGAGAGAGATCATCAGGATATTGCCGAAGAGGTAGCTCATGGGATCAATATAGCCGGGGGTCTTGGCCATGAACATGATGCCCGCCGCCATGCCGGATACCCAGAGGGCCGAGATGACGCTGTCTTCCCTCTCCTCGGCATGGATACTGACCAGGCCGAGGACCAGGGCGGCTGCCAGGGCGGCCAGCATGGCGCCGGTCATGGGGGTTAGCCAGGTCAGGCCGTAGCGCTGGCTGAAGAAGAGGGCGGCACCAATACCGCCCAACACGCAGTGGGCAATGGCCCCGGCAATATAGGTGATCCGTTTCACCACCACATAGGAGCCGATGACGCCAAAGGCCACCGAGGCCAGCAGGCCGGCGATAAGGGCGTAGCGCAGGAAGCTGATGGATGGGTCGGAAAGGGTGGTAAAAAAATCAGTCATGGACATGGCCTTGCTCTGAGCAGCAATGATCGTGGCGTACCATTTTCAGGTCACCGCCGTAGATATCCTGAATAATCTCACCGCTGATTTCACTGGTGGGATGGATTTTGACAAAGCGATTAACGCAGATGACGCGGTCAACCAGCTGGGAGACAAAGCCGAGATCGTGGGTGACGGTGATCACCGTAATTTTGGCGGCCAGCTGGTGGAGGACTTCCAGAAACTGGTTTTCTACGGCCGGATCGACATTGGCGGTTGGTTCGTCAAGCAGCAGCAATTCGGGTTCGCTGGCCAGGGCCCTGGCAATGAGAACCCGCTGGCGTTGGCCGCCGGAGAGGGCGCCAAAGGGGCGTTTGGCCAAATCAGCCACCCCCATCTCGTCCAGGGCATTGCGGGCGATCTCTTTGTCCTTTTTACCGTAGGCGCCAAAGCGGTGGCTGCTCAGCCGGCCCATGAGGGCGACATCAAAGACACTTACCGGAAAACGTTGGTCATACTGGAGATATTGCGGCATGTAGCCGATCTTGGCCCGGGCCCTTTGCGGCTCAGTGCCCAGGACGGTGATTGTGCCGCTACTGGGGGTCAGGAGGCCCAGGGTGAGCTTGATAAGGGTGGACTTGCCGCCGCCATTGGGGCCGACCACACAGATGGATTCGTGGCTCTGGGCGCTAAAAGAGGCGTTGCTGAGGACCTCGTTGCCGTCAAAGGCAAAGGAGACGTTGTCGAAGGTGAGAATGGGCTCGGTCACGATATGCCTAGGCTGGTTAAGGTTGAAGAGGGGGCCACGGACAAGGTTCTGAAATTCGTTGTATCATGAGCCAAGGGCACCGGCAATTTTTTCTGCCATTGCCCGGAGATTGTCAAAAACGTTGGCGGCCAGCGGATCCATGGTCAGAAGCTCGGCACCGATGGCCTGGGCGATACGGCTGGCGGGACGTTTGTCAAACTGGGGTTGAACAAAGATGATTCTGATTTGTTTGGCCCGGGCCTCTTTAATGATAGCAGTCAATTGCCGCGGCGAGGGGCTCTTGCCCTCTATTTCGACGGCTTCCTGGATCAGGCCGAAGCTGTCGGCAAAATAACCGAAGGAGGGGTGGAAGACCAGAAAGCTCCGGCCTTGGTAGGGG
>JBFFIS010000141.1:0-6507 GCA_041556375.1 Desulfurivibrionaceae bacterium
ACGCTAAATAGTTTTGCAGGTGAGCTTGCCTTGTTTGTCTCAATTTACTTCATTACTTCTGTAGTACTACCTAATCCTCTTAGGTAAAGTTACCGGCTTTTAAAAAAGTGAGTAAAAAAAGCGAGTTACTCTGACTGAAAATCAGACTGTGCTTGTATAATTTTGTTGCGAAAAGCTTTTTTTTTCACTAGTATCTATGACTCCAAATCTTCGTGGTTATTCCCGTTTAAGCCTATAATTTAAGCGAACTGTTATCAGCTCCAAGAACAGTAAAGGGAATCTACGCGCCAACGTATCAGGCAAGATTGTAATTAAGATAACTAATTAGGATTTAAGCTTTTTTGATTCACCATATTTGTCTATAAGGAGATCCAATGAGTGCCAAAATTATAAGCGGAACCGAAACTGCAAAGGCAATTCGTGAAGAATTGCAGGTTGAAGTGTCAGAACTTAAAGAAAAGCATGGTATTGTCCCCGGCCTGGTTACTATCCTTGTCGGTGAGGATCCAGCTTCTCAGTCATACGTTACTGCTAAAAACAAAACCGCCCATGCCCTCGGCATTCATTCTGAGCAGGTCACCCTTGATGCCGACACCAGTGAGGAAGACCTCCTGGCCCTTGTTGACAAATACAATAAAGACGACAAGATTAACGGCATTCTGGTTCAACTCCCCCTGCCTAAGCATATCAATGAAGGCAAGGTTCTTTATGCCATTGATCCGGGTAAAGATGTTGACGGCTTCCATCCGGTTAACGTCGGTAAAATGGTTCTTGGCGAGCAATGTTTTCTGCCCTGTACTCCGCATGGAATCTTGGAACTCCTTAAGCGTTCCGATATAGAGACCAGCGGTGCCGAAGTTGTTGTCGTCGGCCGCTCGAATATTGTTGGTAAGCCCATTGCCAACCTCATGCTGCAGAAGCGTGATGCTGGTAATGCCACGGTTACCCTGTGTCATACCCGTACCAAGGATATGACCGCTCACCTGAAGCGGGCAGACATTATTATCGCTGCAGTTGGTGTGGCTAATATGATTACCGCCGACCAAGTCAAGGATGGCGTTGTGATTATTGATGTTGGTGTTAACCGGGTCGGCATGACTGACAGCGGCAAGGCGATTCTTGCCGGTGATGTTGAGTTCGACAGTGTTAAGGAAAAGGCTGCAGCAATTACACCTGTTCCTGGCGGCGTTGGCCCCATGACCATTACCATGTTAATGAAAAATACGGTCCAGGCTGCTCGTCAGGCCAATGGTATATAAGCATTTTCAATTTTTTTGAGGAAATATAGATGGCTACTTCAAAAACTGGGTGTGAAGGGTGCACTGATATCACGTGCTCTTCCTCAAAATTAGTCCTTGAGCAGGACATAGCGAAAAACGTCACCACTGCCTATGATCGTATTCAGGCCCGTGGTATGGCGGCCTGCCTCTTTGGCTCAAATGGAACCTGTTGCCGCAACTGTAATATGGGCCCATGTCAGATCATTGATGGTGTCGATGACATGATCGGTGTCTGTGGTGCCACAGCTGATACGGTTGCTGCCAGAAACTTTGCCAGGACAGTAGCTGCCGGTTCAGCTTCCCATGGTGATCATGCCCGGGAAATGGTTAAGGGTTTCATCGAGACAGCTAAGGGCAACAGTCCTCATGAGATTAAAGATGTCGATAAGCTCCATGCCTTGGCTGAGATTTTCGGCATTGAGACCGAGGGCCGCGACAAGAACGACATAGCCCTTGAGCTTGGCGAAAAGGCCTTGGCCGAATTCGGCAGCCAGGATGACAATGGCCTGACCATGCTCAAAAGGGCCCCGAAAAAACGCCAGGAAATCTGGAAGAAGCTCGGTGTTGAGCCTCGCGGTGTTGACCGTGAAGTTGTTGAGATGATGCATCGGACCCATATGGGTGTTGATCAGGAGTATAAGAACATCATGCTGCAGGCCTCTCGCTGTGCTCTTTCTGACGGCTGGGGTTCTTCCATGCTTTCCACTGAACTTACCGATATCATGTTCGGCACCCCTGTTCCTCGGCGCTCCATCGTTGATCTCGGTGTTTTAAAAGAGGACCATGTCAATGTAACTGTCCATGGTCATGAGCCTTTGCTGGCTGAGTCCCTCTGTATTGCCGCCCAGGATCCTGAGATGATCGACCTGGCCAAAAAGCAGGGTGCTCAAGGTATCAACCTTGCAGGTGTCTGCTGTACAGGTAATGAGATTCTCATGCGCCGTGGTATTCCGGTGGCAGCAGGTTTTGTCCAGCAGGAGATTGCTCTGGCTACCGGTGCCGTTGAGGCCATGGTTGTTGATGTTCAGTGCATCATGCAGTCTGTCGCTGATGTTGCCAAGAGCTTTCATACCGATATTATCACCACCAACTACCGGGCCAAAATGGACGGTGCTGTTCATATTCAGTTTGATGAGCACGAGGCTCTCAACTCTGCAAAAGAGATCCTCACCAAGGCCATCATGAATTATAAGAAGCGTGGCAAGTGCTTTATCCCGGAAGAGACCAAACTTGACGTTGTTGTTGGTTTTAGTCATGAGACCATTAACTATACGCTTGGTGGTCGTTTTCGCGCCAGCTATCGCCCCTTGAACGACAATATCATTAATGGTCGTATTCGTGGTGTCGCCGCCATTGTCGGTTGTGACAATTTCAAGCTTGCCGATGACTCCCATGAGATCATCGCCAGGGAGCTTATCAAAAATAACATCCTTGTCGTGGCCACCGGCTGCGCTGCAACTTCTCTTGGTCGTGCTGGTCTTGTCTGCCCAGAAGCAGCTAAGCACTGTGGTGACAGTCTGCGTGAGGTCTGTGAGACTGTCGGTATGCCACCGGTTCTGCACATGGGTTCCTGTGTTGATAACAGCCGTATTCTTATTGCCCTTACCCAGATGGTCAAGCAGGGTGGTCTTGGTGAAGATATCACTGATCTGCCAGCCATCGGCACCGCACCTCTGTGGATGAGTGAGAAGGCTGTAGCCATTGGCCAATACTTTGTCGCCAGTGGTGCCCAGGTTGTTTTCCAGGATCTTGCCACCTCAGGCGCTAAAACATTCAACAAATATCTCCTCGAAGATATGATGGACACCTACGGCGCCCATTGGAATGTTGCCAAGGATCCCAAAGACATTGCCAGGGTGATGATCGACGCTATCGAGTCCAAGCGGGACGCCTTAGGTATCAACAAGAAGAAAGAGCGTGTTCTCTTTGATATGGATATGCGTCGTGATCTTGGTGATGGCCATGGCCTCACTGATGTTGGATGTCACGGTCCTGCCTAAATAAAGGTAAGCCCTTTTGCTGGCGGTAGCAGACTGCCAGCAAATATCTAAGAATGTAACGAGAAGGAAATAGCCGATGAAATCGGGTAGTCGTTTAGAACGTATATTAAAAGCTGGTCATTTTGCCGTAACCGGTGAACTTGGTCCACCCAAAAGTGGTGACCCAGAGGTTGTCCGCGAAAAGGCCCGTATTCTCAAGGGCCATGTCGACGCCGTCAATATCACTGATTGCCAGACTGCTATTGTCAGGATGTCGAGCATCGCTGCCGGTCTCATCACCCAACAAGAGGGTGTTGAGCCGGTTATCCAGATGACCTGTCGTGACCGCAACAGGATTGGTATGCAGAGTGATATTCTCGGTGCCACGGCCCTTGGCCTCAAGAACCTGCTCTGCCTCACCGGTGACCACCAGAAGTTTGGTAACCATCCTGGCTCCAAGGGCGTTTTTGACATGGACTCTATCCAGCTTCTTGGCATGGTCAAGAATATGCGGGATGACAAGCAGTTCCAGTGCGGAGAGGCCATTAAGAGTGCTGAACCTAAGCTCTTTCTCGGTTGTGCTGCCAATCCCTTTGCCTACCCCTTTGAGTTCCGGGCCAAACGCCTGGCCAAAAAGGTGGCAAATGGCGCCGATTTTGTCCAGACGCAGATTATTTATAATGTCGAGAAATTTGCCAAATTCATGGAGATGGTTCGCGATATCGGCCTTCATGAAAAGGTTCATATCCTCGCTGGCGTAACTCCTCCTAAGTCCCTTGGCATGGCGCGCTATATGAAGAAGTTTGTGCCTGGTATGGATGTTACGGATGAGGTTATTCAGCGCCTTAAGGACGCTAAAGATAAGCAGGATGAGGGTATTAATATCTGTGTTGATATCATCAATCAGATAAAAGAGATTGAAGGTGTTGCCGGTGCCCATGTGATGGCAATTGAATGGGAAGAGGCTGTACCTGAAATCGTTAAAAGGGCAGGGCTTGATTCCCGTCCTGTTCTTGAAGATGATGAGGCAGCTCTTGCCCCGACAGAAACAAGAGAGACCATTGAAGTAAAAACTTCTGCGCCAGTAGACAGCAAAGCTGCCCAGGCAGCTCTTGCCGATGCTAAGGCAGAGGCTGAGAAAATAATCGCAGCAGCAAAAGCTGAGGCCGCCAAACTTGTTGAACTCGAAAAGAGTACAGCTCTGGCACCTGCTTCAGTTCCCGCTGCTGAAGAAAATAACATTGTCGAAACACAAGATACTGCAGGAGAACATGAGATGAACGAAAGAGAACGTCTGGTGGCGTTGGAATCTGTTCAGAATGGATTGAAGGCCTTAAAGCAAGCCTTCAACCTGACAGATGACCAGTTTGAGGCTCTGGCCAATTTTGCCGGTGCCAAAAGCGTCCTTGAAAAAGATCCGAATGTCACTCCAGCCCCGGCAGCCCCTGCGGCACCTGCAGCTCCTGCCGCAACTACTACTGCAGCTCCTGCGACACCGGCTCCGGCCGCCCCAGCAGCCCCTGCTGCCGGTGTAGAGAAACCTGCAGCCACTCCTCAGACCGCAGCTGATCTTCCCACTGCTGTAGTAGCTCGCTATGAGGAGTTAATGAAACGTGCCGGTGCCTCTCTGCCGACTCCTGCTGCTGCCGAGGTTGTCGATACTGCTGCGGAAGATGCAGCTGCCAAGAAGAAGGCTGAGCAAGAGGCTGCTGCCAAGGCAGCAGCAGAAAAGCAAAAAGCTGCTGAGGCCGCTGCCAAACCGGCACCGAAGAAAAAGGCTGCCCCCAAGAAGGCCGCTGCTCCGGTCGCAACCGGTGATGTTGCAGCCCTTGCTGTTGAACAAGTAGCTCTTGCCGATCGTGCCTCCAAGGTTCCTGTTGACGCATATACTCAGAAATATTCCGGCGCAATCCGCGAGACGACCCTGGGTAACGGCGATAACACCTTTACCATTGGTGGCGAGACCTCCATGCCCTTCCAGCTTTTTGAGGGCAGTATGGCAAATAAGCCTCGCATTGCCATGGACATTGTTGATGTTGATCCCAAGGAATGGCCTGAGACTCTCAGACGCCATTTTGCCGATGTTATTGACAACCCAGTTGCCTGGGCCCAGAAATGTGTCAAAGAATATAATGCTGAGGCCATCTGTATTTCTCTTGTTTCAACCGATCCTAACGGCATGAATAGAGACGCTGCTGAAGCTGCCCAAACCGCTGCTGACGTTATCGCCAACATCGACGTGCCAGCCATTGTTTGGGGTTGTGGTAATGCTGACAAGGATACTGATACCCTTCGCGAGCTCACCTCACTCATCGGCGACAAGAAGGTTTGTCTGGCCCCTCTCGAAGATAGCAATTATCGTTCCCTTGGCGCTACCGCCATGGCATTTCAGCATCCTATTGTTGCGGCTAGCCCCATTGATGTTAACCTGGCTAAGCAGCTCAATATTCTCCTTGAGAACCTTGGTGTTAACCTTGAGAACGTCATGATTGATCCTTCTGTTGGTGCCCTTGGTTACGGTATTGAATATACCTATTCAGTTATGGAGCGTATTCGTCAGGCTGCCTTGATGCAACAGGATGAAAAACTGCAGGTGCCGATCATTTGTAATCTTGGTCGCGAAGTCTGGAAGGCGAAAGAGTGTCGCATGCCTTCTGACGACCTGATGGGCGACCAGGAAACCCGGAGTATTCTCATGGAAGCTATTACCGCCAGCTGTATGTTGATGGCCGGTGGCGAGCTCATGGTTATGCGCCATCCAAAATCTATCAATCTGACCAAGTCTTTAATCGAAGGCCTCATGGCATAAAAGAACAAGGATTTTTACCCGATCTTCAGTAGAGGAACTAATCAATGTCTAAAATAATCTGTTCAGCAGCTATTCGCGGTGCTCATAATATCGTCGATATGGCTGAGGAAAAATATGAAGAGGCCCTGAAGAAGTATGGTGCTGACCAGGAAGTAAGTTTTCCTAATACCGCCTACTTCCTGCCAATTATCTACTCCATGCTTGGTGCCAAGGTTGAGAAGATTGGTGACATGAAGGATATCTTCCTGGAATGTCGCAAGCTTCTTCCCTCCCTTGTCTCTGATAATGCCTGGCTTCCTTATCTCGCTCCAGCACTTGACGCTGGTATGGCGACCTATTTTGCTGAAGAGATGTTCGAGGCCATCCGCTACATCGATACACCTGATTTCTATACCAAGAGCGAAGACCCGACCGACAGCAACCTGTGGCTTGGTGCTGC
>JBFFIS010000142.1:0-6488 GCA_041556375.1 Desulfurivibrionaceae bacterium
CCCTTGGGGCCTTCAACTATGTCGAAGGTTACACGGGCGCCTTCCTGAAGGGATTTGAAGCCTTCGTTTTTGATGGCAGAAAAATGAACGAAAACATCGTTGCCACCATCCTGCTCAATAAAACCAAAACCTTTTGCGTCGTTAAACCACTTCACTGTTCCTTCTGCCATCAGTACTACTCCTTTGAACTTGGCCTTTTTGTAGGCCGCTTTAATATGACCGACACATGTTGTTGTGCCAGCTTGTTAGTTTGGTTATCCAAACTGAATAAAAATTTTGTAAATTCTGAGGTCGCAAGCGACTTGTATCTAATCAACTGGTTAGGTGGTGCAGAACGAGGAGAGAGCAACAGGTGAATACTTCAAAGGAAGGATTTGTTGGTGGTGCTAGGCTCGGCATGTATCTCCGAACTTCTCTGCATCTGCATCTTCTTTAATTGGTAAATTCAATAGGTGTCAATCTTACAGGGGCTCGTTAATCTAAAAAAGAAGCTGATGCTGTATGCTGACGGTCGTTTTCCTTTTGTGTGGTGTGAATAAGGGGTTTGGTATATTGTCCAGTTGTCGTCGATGTAGGTTGTTATGTCTTACTTTTAACTGTTTTTTTACTATACTTTTTGACGACTACTGACCTGTCCAAAAAAAGAAAAAACGGTGAATTAAAATACTTAAAGAAGATACGTGAAATTAATTTTTAAAAAATAATATTATATTTTAGTCAGCCTTTTTTTCTTTTGCAAGAAAAAAGGTGCTTGTGTGCAAATAATTTTTAGTTTTGGCCTTGGCGCTATAATTACTGAGGTCTGAGAGGCACTCTTTACATCATGAACTTATTATCCATATTCTTCATTGCTATTGGTCTTGCCATGGACGCTTTTGCCGTCTCGATTGCCAGCGGGGTATCCATCAAAAATTTGAGGATACGACATATTCTGGCCATAGCCTTTGCCTTTGGTTTCTTTCAGGGCTTTATGCCTATTGTTGGCTGGCTTGCCGGCATGGGCTTTCGGGAAATGATTGCCAGTGTCGACCATTGGGTGGCCTTCGGCTTGCTCCTGTTGATCGGCTTAAAGATGATCTATGAGTCTTTTGCCATTGAGCAGGAGGTCAAGGCATGTGATACGGCCTTAAATGCCAGTCGTCTTTTGCTTCTTTCCATAGCGACCAGTATCGATGCCTTAGCTGTGGGATTGACTTTCTCCTGTGTCGGTGTAGAGATTGTAACCCCGGCTCTTATTATCAGCCTTGTGACCTTCCTCCTGTCCACAGCAGGCGTCATTATCGGTGACAAGATCGGCCATCTTTTTGAAGGCAAGATTGAACTTGTTGGCGGTATTATCCTCATAGCCATTGGCACCAAGATTCTTTTTGAGCATCTCGGGATTTTGGGATTCAGCCTGTAGCTAGCTCTTGGCCAAAAAGGCGTGCAGTGCCTTCTGGGCATCGACCACATTGCGTCCCCACTGAAAGGCAAAAGAAGCGGTCCACTGAAAAACAGCGCTGGACTGCTTGCCTTCCAGGTAAAGATTGAGGCCTGTTCTGATTTCCAGGTAGATATTCTTCAGATCGAGTCTGATGTCTCTTTTTTGCGGGAGCTGGTCTTTGTCGGCCAGGGGATCGTTGATGGACTGATAGGTGTGAAAGGGTAGGCTGTCAAAGCGCTGGACGATTTCCGGGGCCTCACGATTGTGAATGCCGAGAAGGTCAATATCCTCATAGTGGGGTTCTACTTCGGGCAGCAAAAGGATTTGTTGGTAGAGGGAGGAAAGCAGATTGAGGGCTGAATAAATTTCATCCTCGTAATCCTCCGGTCCCATCTCCACCCAGGCGCAGAACTCATCGGCAATCTCGGCAAAGGTGATAATGGCCTCGAGCTCTTCGTCTATGAAGATGTCGTCGGTGTCGAGATCGTTTTTAAGTGGCGTCATGAAGATAGCTGAGGCAGGATCACACCAAAGTCGAGATTATCTCTTCCTTCTTTTTAAGGTAGGAGCACCGGTAAGGACGAGCTGTAGCCAGTCATAGCCAAAGGAGAGCAGGGCAAGGTCGTCACGTTCAATGGAGCGGACCCTTGTTGCCGGCAGTTTAAATTCTGCGAGAATATTTTTGTCACGGACGTAGTCCCGGAAGCCATCAATATTATAACAGGCCAGGAAGGCCGTCTTTTGGCGTGGCCCGGCAGCACCCTCACCAGCCCAAGGGCTAGCGGCAAACATGGTATCCATCTCGGCCCAGCGATCTGCCTGGCTGTTGTGGATTGTCAGCTTCTGGTCGCGCAGCCACTCTTTAACCGTCCATTTTTTGTCCTCAGCGTGGCCCTTGCAGTAGTCATGGTTGGTGAGGAAATAGAACTCATCAGCACGGCCTTTTGTAGCTGTGCGGTCAACGGCCCGTTCCAGAGGGTACATGCGACAGGCTGATGGACGGCTGTCGTAGACGGAGCACCCTTCCGGACCCAAGAAGGGGCAGGCGTTGACTGGAGTCATCTTCATCATCAGCGAGGGGAAACTGGGATTTGGGCCGCGGACAACATTGACGTAACGTTCTAAGAACTGATCAGAGCGGATCTTCAGGTGGTTCTTGAGCAGGATAATGTCATAGGGGTAGAGGAACATGTCGACATTACGGCAACAGGTAAGCCAGCAGGATACCCCGGGATGACAGGAGAAGCTGAAGGTGTCCTTACCTAAGGGCACCATGTTGTCTGGGAATATTTTCTCTTGTTTGTCAGCAGCGCACATTTTAGTATCAGTATGAAGCCGGCCGGAGCCGGTTGAATGTTGCAAAAGTTAGATATAATATAGACGCCCTCTTTACCATTTGCACCCCACTGGGTCAAGCAATGCGATTCTTTCAGTTTTTTCCCCCTGTCTTTTTCAGCCTCTTTTTTCTGGCCGTCGAAAATCTGCCGGCCCAAGATCTGGCCTCGTGGGTGGTCCGCTTTGACATCGACAGCAAGGAAAAGGTGGCTGCCATCTGCAGCCAGGCCCGAGAGAACCATTTTGACAGGTTACTTGTCCAGGTGCGTGGCCGGGCAGATGCCTATTATCAGAGTGATTTGGTGCCCAAGGCCGAAAATGTCGAAGACGACTTCGATCCCCTGGCCGAGGTTCTCGACCGCTGTAAAAATGTAGAGGTCGATGCCTGGCTCAATGTCTTTTATCTGTGGACCGGTGATGTCCCTCCTGTGGACGACCACCATCCGGTCTTGAAGCGATCGTGGCTCTTGAAGGACATGACAGGGCGGCGGGTAGATTCGTACAGTGCCCTTGAGCAGAGTCAGCGCTGGATAGAAGGAATTTATGCCGATCCTGCCTCTGAGGACTATCGCCTCTATTTTACCGCAGTGGTTGTCGAGCTTGCTCGCAAATATCCGGTTCAGGGGATCCATCTGGATTTTGTTCGCTATCCCGGTTCTTTTTTCGGGGCCGGCGGTAGCTTGGCCGACGATTTCGAGAAAGAGTATGGCCTATCTGTCAGTGACCTGCCGGAAAAGCTGAAGCGGCAGGATTTTGCCGCCTGGCTCAATGGCAGTTTAGCTACCGACCAAAAAAGGCTTTTCACTGCTAGGCTCATCTGGGATTACCAACGGGCCGCAGAGGTGACCAAGCTTGTGGCCATGGTCCGTGAGGCTCTGCTCGAGATACGGCCCGGCATCCGTCTTTCAGCTTCGGTGTTTCCCGATCCTCTTGAGGCCTTTCTGGATAAGGGCCAGGATTGGCCGCTGTGGTTGAGCTCCGGCATTGTTGATGAGATCTTTGTGATGAATTATTTTGGTGATAAGACCCGGGTTGGGGCCCTCTATGATCAAGTCGTTCAGGTTGTCGGCACTACGGAGAAAATCTGGTTAGGACTGGGGTCCTATATCAAGTCAGCTGCAGAAATCGCTGAAGAAATGGCCCGCTGTTCCACCGGCAAGCAGGCCGCATGTTTTTTCAGCCTGGGCCATTTTCTCAGTCAGCGTAAAGCTGTTCAGGCCTATGTCGATGCTGTCAGCACCGATCGTAAGGTTGGGCAGGGTGAAAAAAAAGAAATTCCTGAGAGTTTTCTTGTTGCCGGTCTTCAGGAGGTGAAGGAATGTTTGGCCGGCCATGCGACGCCAACCTGTAGTGGCGAAAACGATCTTGTCAGCCTGGTTGACGGTGAAAAAACAGGAGGTGAAACCGAGTGGCATCACCCCCGAACCTGGCTGGACCTGCGTGGTGTCTTTCGCTATGTTAACCCCTACGATGGCCTTGCCAAGGTTGAGGAGCAGTTAGAGCTTGCCAGCCAGAGCTATGAACTTTTGGTCGATGGCCAGCCTTTTGATCAGGTGGCACAGCAATACTCCCAGGCCGGCTCGCGCCATCATGGTGGCCTCTTGCCGCGTCGTTATCTTAGCAATGACAGCAGAGTCGATAAGCTTCTTGCTGAGCTTGAACCGGGTCAGGTCAGCCCGGTAATCCCGGTCCATAATGGTTTTTGGGTCTATCAGGTCCTCGGCAAGGGAATATTATAGGAAGGACCGCCTCGTTTTGCTGGGGCTTAGTATGCCAGGTTCTTTTTAATGGTTTTTCTCCAGATAGCCTTGGCAAAGATTTTGTGGACTTCAGTGCTGGGGTGCATCTCATCCCAGAAGATTCCTGTTGATTTAAAAGGGACCGCTGTGCAGTTGCTCAGTGCAAAGGAGGTCGGTGGTTGAAAGAGGCAGCCGCCGGCCGGTCCTGCTCCTAGGTCACTTGGCAGGTCAAATCGACTTGGGTCGGCGATGATCTTGTTGAAGAGGGCATGGGCATCGAAAACAACAACCTTGTTTTCTGTCATGCTGTTTAAGGCCGTAATGCCTTGGGCAAGGAGGTCATTGTGGGCATAGGTTAATTGGCTCAGGATGTCGCAAATGCCATAGGTTTGGCAAAATGGTGTCTGACCCAGATCTGGAAGATTGGCAATAACTACCAGTTTGCCACCTTGGTCAGTTATGGCAGTTGCCGCCTCGACGATATTGCCAACCACGGTAAAAGGGTCTGGTTCTAAGCCTTGGGCAAGGCTGTTTTGGTAATCGTTGGCGCCTGACCACATAAAGAAAACCGTCTTGTCAAGGCTGACAGCGCTGGCTTCTACCTCGTTGAGGTATTGGTTAACCTGGCCTTGCAGGCCAGGTACTGGCAGGAGGCCGGGAGTGAGGTTTTCGATGCCGGTTTCCGAGCCGCCATATCCATAAGAGATGCTGTCTGTGTGCAGGTCGCCACCTTGTGTTGAAGGTTTTATATCTACATGTAATTTACGAGCCAGGTAGTCAGAAACGACACGACCATTAGAAAAATGGCCACGGTCATAGCGTGTTGTCGGGGGAATAACTAAGCCGGGTACGATGAGGCCATCAGGAGTAGTCTGAAGATAGGAGGCCGAGAGGTCATTACCGATGTCAACCAGACTATCGCCAAAGATAATCAGCTTGAAGGTGTGGTCTTCGGCGTGAGCGTAGCTTTGGCAGGATAGGAGGCTAGCAATCAGGAGCAGGATAATTCTGGCACGGTGGGAGCAGTTCATAGCAGGGTCCTTAAGTTTTTTCATTTTTAAAAGTGGCAAAAACTAAACGGGAGACCGGGAGTCCTGACATTGTATAGCACTTAAGCGGCAGAAGCGCAAAGGAGGGAATTTCGGAGGGGAGGGGGACTGGGGCAAACAGGATTTTAGGACAGCTCTTTTCTTATTTCCTCAGTTTTCATCATGGCCTCAAGGTACATGGAGTTAACTTTGCTTAAAGGCAGAAGGTTTGAGGTGGGCAGGGTCACGTGGCCCTGTTCCAAGGCCATGGCCAGGTTGAGATTGGCCCCATAAGGGCCACTGCGGTAGACCAGGGCGTCTGTCATCTCAACGGGGAAGGGCAGGTCTTTGACCAGTTCCTTCATTGGTTGGTTGAGGATGGCGTCAAGAATCGACAGCAGGCCAACACTGTATCCGCTGTCTGGTTCCCCTGATTTAAGTTCCTCGGTCAAGGAGTGACAGAGCTGGGCCCGAATCAGGCCTGTTGTAATGACTTCCCGGGCCTTGGCGTTCATGCCTGCCATAACAAAGAGGGTAGCCCAGATGCGCATCCTGTTCATGCCGATAAAGATGACAGCCTCTTTGATCGATTGAATCTGGCGATTAAGGCCAATAGCGGCTGAGTTGATAAAACGCAGAATTTTGAAACTCAGCTTCGGGTCTTGGCGAACCAGATTGGCAAGTTCGTCAATGTCGCAGCTTGGGTCATTGATGCGGGCCAGGAGTTTCAGCAACAGAACCTGATTGCTTTGCAGCCTTTTGGTGCTGAGGACCTGGGGTTTGGCGAAAAAATAGCCCTGAAACAGGTCAAAGCCCAGACGGGATGCAAGGCGGTATTGCTCATGGGTTTCGACCTTTTCCGCCAGCAGGGTTAGGCCCCTTTCTTTCAGGGCGGTGATCTGGTCGGCATATGCCTCAAGGTCGACCTCCAGGACGTCAATTTTGACTATGGAGCAGTAGGGC
>JBFFIS010000143.1:0-6485 GCA_041556375.1 Desulfurivibrionaceae bacterium
CGGTAAGATCGATTTTGGCAACGACGCTGAAGGAGAGTTGCTGGATCTGCCCGGTGGCCGAGTTAGCGACAAATATCTGTTCCGGTACGCCGGCCTTCTGAAAGCCGGTCAGAAAGATCTTGTCCATGCCGGCTGCAACCTTCATGCTGCCTTGGGCTTTGCCGGACTGATCGTACATGATAAGGTCGCCGCCAGCACTGAGAACAAAAAAGGTCTTGCCGTCAAAGGATGTTGCCATGTCCTTGATGACAGCCTTGGTCTCAATGGTTTTGTCGACCGACCAGTCGACTGTCGCCAGAGCCGGCGAAGGCAGGCAGAGGGCGATAAGGATGATAAGAATTTTTTTCTGTAGTTTCATAGACTCTCCTTTCGTTAAGAAAAACAGTATCTCAAACTATCAATCCCTGCTTATTTTGGCAAGGAAAACGGCAAGATGCTCGGCTGTAAGAGGGCTGTGGCCGCGGGCTAGGCCCTGTTGCCATTGCAGCAGGCAGCCACTGCAGGTTGTGACCACCAGGCCGGCTGAAAGTTCCCTAAGGGGTGCCAGGGCCCGGCTGAAAATATCCTGGGAAATGTCAGGGTTGGTCAGGTGAAAAAGGCCGCCTTGGCCGCAGCATTGCGCCGGCAGGGCGAGCGGCGGACGGCCGTTCATACGGCTGAGAAGTTGGCGCGGTTCTGTGCTTACCTGGCAAGGGCCAAAGCGGAGATGGCAGGGGTCGTGGTAATAAAGGCTCTCCTGCGGGGGTGATGTGCTCAGGCCGTCTTGGCCAACAAAAAAGGTGGAAAACTCCTGAATGCGCTGGGCAAAGGCCGTGGCCTTGTTCTTCATCTCGGGGTCATCATCAAAAAGGGCAGGGTAGCTCATGAGATGACTGGTGCAGGAGGCGCAGGAGGTGAGGATGGGGCCGTCAGAGGTGCTGAAGGCCTTGATGTTTTTTGTGGCCAAGGCCTGGGCCTCTTTTGGGTTGCCGGAGGCATGGGCGGCCAGGCCGCAGCAGGTGCGGGAGGCAGGGCTGTGTAGTTCGTAGCCGCATCGGTCGGCCAGAATTGCCGTTGCCGTTTTGATATCAAGATAGAGATGTTCCGCCAGGCAGCCGGGGAAGTAAGCGAGGGCCTTGCCGCCCTTCTTTTGGGCAGGGGGCTGGAGGCGCTCACGGCCGGGAAGTCCGGGGACAAGGAGGTCAAGGCGTTTTCTCAGACCACTTGCCTTCGGCAGGCTGGCGTAGAGGGCGCGCATGGTCTGGGAGCCGCCCTCTTGGAGCAGGGGGCTGGCCAGCACCTTGGTGCTGAGGAATTTGAGAAAACCGTGGGCATCACGGCCAAAGGGCTGTTGGTGGCGCCAGGCGCGGATATCTTCACTGGGGCACAGGTTGCGGGGGCAGGCATCATCGCAGGCCCCGCATTGGATGCATTTGGCCAGCAGGTCATTAAAATAGGCGGAGTCAAAAGAGCCGCCTTTTTTAAAGAGGTGCAGTTTGCCGCGGGCCGTGTGCGATTCCCTGCCGGTGCTCTGGTAGACAGGGCAGACCGGGGTGCAGGCCCCGCATTTGGCGCATTTTTTTACGATGTCTTGCTGTTGCCCTGCCATAGGAGGTAGGCCTTGATAAAGGGATCGAGATCGCCGTCCATCACCGCATCGACATTACCGCTTTCCTGATTGGTGCGGTGGTCCTTGACCAGGCGATAGGGTTGCATGACATAGGAGCGGATCTGGCTGCCCCAGGCGATTTCTTTTTTCTCACCGCTTATTTCATCATGCTGCTCTTTTTGCAGCTCTTGTTCGCGCTCATAGAGTCGGGTCTTGAGCATCTTCATGGCCGTATCCTTGTTGCGATGCTGTGAGCGTTCATTCTGGCACTGGACAACAATATTGGTGGGGATATGGGTGATACGGATTGCCGAACTGGTCTTGTTGATATGCTGGCCACCGGCGCCGCTGGCCCGGTAGGTATCGATGCGCAGATCCTTGTCGTTGATCTCCACCTCGATATCGTCGTCAAGTTCCGGAAAGACAAAGACCGAGGCAAAGGAGGTGTGGCGCCGACCACTGGTGTCAAAGGGTGAAATACGCACCAGGCGGTGGATGCCCATTTCCGAGCGCAGGTAGCCGTAGACATACTTGCCTTTGATCATCAGGGTGACGCTCTTGACTCCGGCCTCGTCACCGGGCTGCATGTCGAGAATGTCGGTGGTGTAATTTTTCTGCTCGCACCAGCGCAGGAACATGCGCAGCAGCATATCGGTCCAGTCCTGGGCCTCAGTGCCGCCGGCTCCGGCATGGATGGTAAGCATGGCGTTGCTGTTGTCATGTTCACCGCTGAACATGCATTCCAGTTCAAAATCTTCCAGTTGCCGGCCCAGGGATTCTATGACCTCGGCAGCCTCCTGCTCGGTGTCAGCGTCCTCTTCGTCACGAGCCAGCTCCAGAAGGATCTCGGCATCTTCAACAATGTCAAAACAGCCCTGCCAGCCATCAATAGGGTCCTGGAGGCGGCCGATGGCAATCTGGGTCTGGCGGGCCTTGTCCGGATCGTTCCAGAAGTCCGGGTTCATGGTGCGGTGTTCAAGCTCGGCAAGCTGTTCTTGCTTGCTAGCTAAGTCAAAGATGCACCTTTAAGGAAAGAAGGCGATCTTTATAGCCTTGAAGTTTTTGCTGGAGTTCTGCTGACATGTGTTTGTATTCCTGCCGGCCTGTTTCGGCCCGGCCTTTTTATGCAAAGGGTGAAGAAGCTAAAAAAATCCTTCGAAAAGGATGAGACCATCTATACCCAAAAGGTTCTTGTGCCGTCAATTATTTTACCTGGGACGCCCTTTTTTTCAAGATGATGGCTATAAAGAACAGGGTGGCCAGCAGGGTGAGAATGGGGAAGGCAAAGCCGAGCCGCGTGAAAAAGGTGGTGGTGGAGAGCAGCGGCAGGCTGGCGCTGAGATGGCCCTGGTGAAAAAGGCCTGTCTGCTGGTGGACGACGCCGGTGGGCAGGATGAGGGCGGAGATGCCGGTATTGGCGGCCCGCGCCATGCTCCTTCTGTTTTCAACGGTGCGGAAGATGGCCATGGCCAGATGTTGCACGGGAGCGCTTGAGGCCCCAAACCAGGCGTCATTGGTGATGTTGGTAAGAAGGGTAGCGCCCAAGGCCGTTTCCCGCCGGGCCAGATCCGGGTAGATAGCTTCAATGCAGATGAGGACACCGATTTTGGCGATCCCCATGTCAAGAGGGGCGCCGCTGGTGCCAGCCGAAAAATCACCCAGGCTCTCGACAATGGGTCTGGGGATGGGCAGGATGGAGCGCAGGGGGATATATTCGCCAAAGGGCACCAGGTGCTGTTTGAAATAGATTTCGGTGCCGCCCTCGGGCTTTAACAGCAGGGCGCTGTTGTAATAGTCATAGTGTTGATCCTGGCCCGTGACGTAAGGGGCCCCGGTAAGCAGATGAAAGGCGGCTGTGGCCTGCACTATCTCTTTGGTGACCTCGGCCATGAGGGGGTCGTGGCTGGGGTAAAAGGCCAGGGCGGTTTCCGGCCAGATAACCAGGGCCGCCTCACTCTCCTCCCGGGTCTGGCGCGTCAGGTCGATATGGCGCTGCAGGCTAATTTTTTTATAGCCCTTCTGCCACTTCAGGGCCTGGTCGATATTGGCCTGGATGACGGCCACCTTCAGGGCCGGGCTGGTGGCCAGGTTTTTGCTGACCTGCAGAAAGCGGAGCCCGGAATAACCGAGGGTGGCCAGAAGAACAAGCAGGGTGGCGGCAAGCTGTTTTTTGTTTTGCCGGAACCACTGCCTGTTGATGAAAAACTGGGCCACCAGGGCGTTGGTCAACACCAGGATGAAGGTGATGCCATGATGGCCGGTGAGGTCAGCAGCCTGGATCAACAGTGGATATTTAAACTGGCTGTAACCAAGGTCCATCCAGGGAAAACCGGTGAGCAGAAAACCGCGGACATAGTCGAGGCTGACCCAGAGCAGGGGGCTGAACCACAGCAGGGCAACTCTGCCCTTGCTCGCGCTGACCAGGAAACAAAAAAGGCCAAAATAGAGAGCCATGTAGAGGGCGAGCAAAAGCAGGGCCGGCCATGACACCAGAGGCGTTAAGCCGCCATAGGTCTCCATGGAGATCGTTACCCAGTAGACCAGAACAAGGTGGTAGAGAGTGCCGCTGCCAAGGCCCCAAAGGGCGGCTTTCCCTGGCGGCGTCTTCAGGCAGAAGATGAAGAGGGGGACCAGGGCTATCCAGGCCAGAAAGGCCAGGCCGGGGCCGGGAGAGGCGAGGTAGAGGAGGAGTGCAGTCAGAAAAGGCAGGCTCACTTGAATAAGTGCTTTTTCGGCCAATCTCGGCGTTATGGTCAAAGAATTATCCTCGGAATATCAGCTGGTTGCCTGCGGTAATTTTTTCCCCACGCCTCGGAGTCTGCGCTTACCTGATCGTGAACGAGAAATCTACGTGTTCACGATACCGGGCTGAAGGGTGGCAGGCATTTATTTCTTTTCGGAACCGGTATGGATTTTCACCGTCTTGATTCGCCGTTTGTCCGCCTTGAGGACGGTGAGGGTGAGGGGCGGATAAGAAACCGTGGCGCCTCGTTCGGGAATACGGCCATGCTGGTTAATGATAAAGCCGCCGATCGATTCAAAGGGGCCTTCAGGGAAGGCTACATCGAAAAATTCTTCAACGTCCTCAATGTCGATCTTGGCATCGGTGACCACGGTCTGGTCATCAATGACCCGCCACAAGCTCTCTGGTTTATCGGATTCATCGGCAATTTCGCCGACTATTTCCTCAAGGATGTCTTCAAGGGTGACCAGGCCGCGGGTGGCGCCGAACTCGTCGGTTACAATGGCCATATGGGTATTGTTGGCTTGGAAATTCTGGAGAAGGGCCATGACCTTGTCGTTTTCATTGACAAAGATCATCGGCGTCAGCAGAGGGGTGACCTCTTCCACCGGCGGTGTGTCCGGGCAGCTCAGCAGGTCTTTGGCGTGGATAAAGCCCTGTATCCGGTCCGGCGACTCATCATAGATCGGAATACGGGAAAAGCCGTGTTTGCTGATAAGTTTAATGATGTCGCAGGGCGACGAGGTGATAGGGGCCGAGATGATCTCCGTGGCCGGGGTCATGATCTCTTTGACCTGGGTATCTCTGAACTCAAAGATGGAGGTCAGCATTTCACCCTCAAGGGTGCTGATTATGCCGTGTTCCTCGCCTTCTTCGATGAGCTCCTGGAGTTCGTTGCTGAGGTCTTCGGCTGGATCGGGGCTGCCGACTAAGCCAAGAAAATGAAGGAATTTGCGGCCAAGAGACGGGAGGGAGGGGGACGAATCGTCGGACATAGAGTTGGTGTAACGACCTCTGTAAAAATGACAGCTACGGTCCATTGGTGACGCTGGAGCACCATGGCCATAGTCTAGATTGTTAATGAAAATAACGTGTTGACTTCTCTTTGTTAAGAGCGTCTCCAGGGTTGAAAAAATATAAGAAGAGCATGGTCAAAAAGCCAGCTAATTTACAAAAAATTTGACCAAGGGAGGGGAAAAAGGTATAAACCAGCTTCGTTTCCTGTAAGGAAAGGCTTCTTTTTTTGTAGGGAGATGATAACTTTGACTCTTGAGAAGAGTTCCTCCCCAACAACGAAAACTGTCTATTGCTGAGGATATAGCTTAGATGCCAGGCAGGTGTTCAATGTTAAAAAAAAATTCCACAAGATTTTCTTGCCCTTCACTGTTATTTCCCAGATAAATATATATTTAACGATGCCATCTCTGGCAGACTCCACTTTACCCGAGGTTCATTTTGAAAGCTAAGGTATTGATTGCAAATAGAGGTGAGATCGCCATCAGGATAGCCAACGCCTGTGAAGATCTTGGTCTTGACTTTGTAATGGTATATACAGAGCCGGACAAGGACTCTGAGCATGTTCGTCGCTATGCCGGCGGCAGCGGTGCCGACCAGAAGGTCTGGCGCATCTCGAATTATACCGACCCTAATGAAATTCTCTCCATTGCTGACCACACGGGCTGTACGGCCATCCATCCGGGATATGGTTTTTTCTCAGAGGATTTCCGTTTTGCCCGCCGGGTGACGACGCGCAACCGGCCCCTGATTTTTATCGGCCCCAAATGGGAGGTGATTAAGGATCTCGGTGATAAGATCAATACCAAGAAGGTCGCCAATGGCCTTGGTATTCCCACCATTCCCGGTACCGATGCCCCCATATATAATGAAATTGAGGCAGAGGCCGTTGCTGCCAAGCTCCTCAACGATCAGCTTGATCAGGGCATTGAAAACCCTTCTATCCTGGTTAAGGCCGCTGCCGGCGGCGGTGGTATGGGTATTGAAGATGTCAACCGTATTGAGCAGTTTCGCCTCACCTACCGTGAAGTGAAAAATTATGCCAAACGGCAGTTTGGTGACGGCGGCGTTCTTATTGAGCAATGCCTCCGTGATTATAATCATCTTGAGGTCCAGCTCCTCTGTTCCCAGCATGGCGAG
>JBFFIS010000144.1:0-6459 GCA_041556375.1 Desulfurivibrionaceae bacterium
ATTTATGGCGGCATGGATTACCAGAAACAACTTGATGAGGTCCAAAATCAGCAGGTCGATATAGTTGCCGCCACTCCTGGCCGGCTTCTTGATTTCCAGCGCAAGCAACATATTAATTTGGGCGATGTCGAGATTTTCGTCATTGACGAGGCGGATCGCATGCTTGATATGGGTTTTATCCCTGATGTCAGGCAGATCGTCTACAGCATGCCCGATAAGAATAAGAGGCAGACCCTGTTTTTTAGCGCCACCATAACTCCTGAGGTCAATCACCTCGCCGAGCAGTGGACCAAGGAACCTGCTGTCGTTGAGATAGAAGCCGATCACGCCACTGTTGATACGGTTGACCAGCTTGTCTATCTGGTGACCACGGATCAGAAGTCCACCCTCCTCTACAATCTCCTGACCTTGAAAAATCTTGATAAGGTTATTGTCTTTTGCAACCGTAAATCAGAAACCCGTGAGCTCAACGACTTATTGAGGCGGTATAAGATCTCATGCGGCTTGCTTTCCGGTGATGTTGACCAGAAAAAAAGGGTCACTACTCTTAATAACTTTAAAGAGGGAAAAATCAGGGTCCTTGTTGCCACCGATGTTGCTGGTCGCGGTATCCATATTGAAGGAATCAGCCATGTTGTGAATTTCAATCTTCCTTATGATCCGGAAGACTATGTTCACCGCATCGGCCGTACCGGCCGGGCCGGTGCCAGCGGTATCTCTGTCAGCTTTGCCTGTGAAGAGGATTCTTTTTATCTTCCAGATATCGAGGAGTATATCGGCCGCAAACTTGAATGTGTCTACCCTTCTGATGAGCTTTTGGCTAAGCCGCCTGAGTTGCCACCTGTTAAATCCCGGCCGCGTCGCCCTAGCCCACCGCGAGGACGGAGAAGCCCAAGAAAACGGTAGAGCTTTGTTGTGCTGTAGGAGTTTAGATGGGACTTTTTTTCCCATATAACCTTTATATTATCCATCAATTCTTAAGGAGGAAAACATGGAAAATCGTCAGACTGGCACAGTGAAATGGTTTAATGACAGGAAGGGTTTTGGTTTTATTATCCCTGAAAGTGGAGATGATGTCTTTGTCCATTACCGGGCAATCCGTGGTGAAGGACATCGCTCTCTTGTTGAGGGACAAGCAGTTGATTTTCTCGTGGTCGAAAGCCCAAAAGGCTTGCAGGCCGAGGATGTTGCCGTGGTTTAGTTCTTTTGTTGGGGGACAAAAGAACTCATAGAGCATCTGATTTTGAATGGGCACTGTTTCTTGAAAAGAGACAGTGCCCATTGTTTTTTTTAGAGCTATTATGTTGGTATGAGCCTTTTTGCCATTAGAAATCTGCAAATTTTAGACAAGACGCCCTTCGACCTCGACCTGGGGCCGGCAGAATGCCTGTCAGTTACTGGTGATTCAGGGTGCGGCAAGTCCCTCTTTCTCAGGGCATTGGCTGATCTTGATCCATATACCGGTGAACTCTTCCTAAACAGTAAGCCGGCGAGTTCCTATCCGCCCTGGCAGTGGCGCCGCCAAGTGGCTCTTCTGCCGTCTGAAAGCAGTTGGTGGTTGGCCAAGGTGGCCGATCATTTCCCTGGCGAAGGAGCTGCCCTATACCAGCAACTGGCAGAAATTGGCCTGACTGCCGAAATTCTCAGCACCCCAACCTACCGGCTCTCCAGTGGTGAACGCCAGCGTTTATCATTATTACGCCTGCTGCGTAACAAGCCAACGGTCCTTCTCCTTGACGAACCAACGGCAAATCTTGATGACAACAACAGCACCCTGGTCGAAAGAATTTTACAGAAATATCAGCAGGCCAATGGCAGCGCTGTGATATGGGTCACCCATGATCGCTCCCAGGCCCGCCGGGTGGCAAGCAGACATCTGCGCTTTACCCAACATAATGTCTCTGAAGTGACAGAACTGTGAGGCGGATACCATGAATATTATCGACCTTTCAGCCACTGATCTCACCCTGGCCGCCATCCTGATTGTTGTGCTTGGTGTTATCAGCCTTAAACTTCGCCTGGGCCAGACAAGGCAACTTTTTATCGCCTCCCTGCGCTGTACTGTCCAGCTTCTGCTCATGGGATTTATCCTTAAGTTGCTCTTTTTCGCAGCATCACCAGGTGCCATACTTATCATGGCCTTTGTAATGCTTGTGAGTGCCGGTCAGGCCGTAACAAGCAGGATGCATCGGCCCTTGGCTGGTAGGTGGACGTATTTTTTCGGCGTCGCGGCCATGTTCCTCTCCTCTTTTACGGTTACCCTCTATGCCCTGGTCATTATTATAGATATTGAACCTTGGTATACCCCTCAATATGCCATTCCGCTCTTAGGTATGATGCTTGGCAATACCATGACCGGCGTCGCCCTCAGTATGGACACCTTAACAACGACGGTCTTTCAAAATAAAAATAGTATAGAAGGACGGCTTATCCTGGGGGAAAGGTGGCGGGATGCTGTGCAAGGCGAACTAACTGGCGCCATTCGTACCGGTCTGACGCCGATCATTAACTCCATGGCTACCACCGGTATTGTCTCCCTGCCCGGCATGATGACCGGCCAGATCCTCGCCGGATCGCCGCCCATGGTTGCTGTCAGTTACCAGATACTTATTATGTTTCTCATTGCCGCCGGTACCGGCTTCGGCGTTATTTTGGCGGTACACATCACAGCCAGGCACCTTTTTGACCATCGCCATCGCCTGCGACTGGATCGGTTGTCTGAGTAAGCATGGCTAAAGTCAGCTTTAGGTGGCCCAGGGCTTTGCTTTTCCACGACAGATAGGGTAGATAGAAGAGCTGTTTCTAATTTTAATTATTTTTCAAACCATTTTTTATAGACAATTTTCAATGATACGAGGTGTTTTATGTCTGATTTGATCGCTATTTTCGATACGTCCAAGGGCAAAATCAATGTTAAACTTTTTGCTGACAAGGTACCCATGACCGTGGCCAGTTTTGTCAATCTGGCCCAGCGGGGCTTCTACAAGGGTCTTAGTTTTCACCGTGTTATTAATGATTTCATGGTTCAGGGCGGCTGCCCCCTCGGCACCGGCACCGGCGAGCCAGGCTATAGGTTTGAAGACGAGTTTGACTCAAGCCTTACCCACGATGCTCCTGGTAAATTATCCATGGCCAATGCCGGTCCTGCCACAAATGGCAGCCAGTTCTTCATCACCCATGTCCCTTGCCCCTGGCTCGACGGCAAGCATGCTGTTTTCGGCGAAGTAGTCTCTGCCGAAGATATGGATGTGGTTAATAATATCGCCCAGGGCGATGCCATTAACAATATAACTATCGAAGGCGATGCCTCCGACTTGCTTGCCTCTCAGCAGGACAAGATTGATCAGTGGAATGAAGCACTTGATGCCAATTTCCCCCATCTGAAGCTCTAAGATACACTGCGTAATTGGTAGCAAAAAAAAGGCCCTGGTCAGTTTACTGACCAGGGCCTTTTTTAATGGGTGACAAGGTAGCTGTTATGATTCCGTATCAAACATTACTCCTATCTGCGACCACATATCCTCCGGGATCTCCGTGGCCAATTTCAGAGCGCCGGCACAGCCGACAAACTCAGGATCCTCCACAGCCGTAACCTTGACCTCGCCATAATCGGCGAGATGTTCAACAATCATATCTGCCAAGCCGGTGATCCGGGAACCACCACCGGCCAGGATGATATTTTTCAAGGTCGCCTCCTGATCGGCAGGATCAAATTTCTGAATAAGATTTTCTATATGTTCGCAGATGTCTGGGACGATGCTCTCACAGACGGCATTGACGTCTTCGGTGACATCAAACTCGGCAGGCTTTCCCTCGTGGCGGAGGGTGACCACAGCCTTTTTTGAGCCGTCCACTGAGGCAAATTTTTCCTTGATGCCACAGGCGACGGCATCAGTCATCTGCACACCGGGATAATGCCTGCTGATCGATTGACTGAGGCGCTCATCTATATAGTCACCACCTTTCAGGAAGGTCACCTGGTCATCAGCAACAGGGACGGTGCCTTTCATGCCGCAGATGTCAACGGTACCGGCACCGATGTCAATGACGATACAGTTGGTAAGGTTGTTAAGCTGGTAGGCGACCATAAAGGGTTCGGAAACAACCAGGGCTTTGGTCATGAATTTTTCGGCAATGGTCAGCAGGAGCTCCTTGTTCATGATGGAGGCACGGGCAGGAACGCCAATAATGCCGCAGACCTCGACATCCTCACCCTTTTTGGCAAGCTCAACTAGATGGCCAAGGAGTTCAAAAGCGGCCATGTAGTCCCGTTCGCTGGCCTCACGGATTACGCCGTCGGCGAGGGGGTAGCAGAGGTCGAGAAAATTACGTTTCTCAATGGCCTCGTCGCCAAAGAGAGGCCCCTTGCCGACCATTTTTTCGCTGATAATATCCTTAGGGTAACCGACCACCGAGCGGGCCAGCAATTTAGCGCCATGGTCGGACATAATAGCGGTACGGCAGGTGCCAAGGTCTATGCCGACAGTGATTTTGCCTGGTGAAGAGGTGGCGGCTTCCTCAGTTTCATTGATAACTTCTTCCATGGTCTCTCCCTTGCTTCGCAATAGATAGAAACTGCTTATCCTTCTTCTTGCCCTTTATGTAGCTTGGCCTGTTTCATCAGATTCTGAACAACAGAGCCGGGCAGGTAATGGCTGCCCTGCACAAAGATGAGACAATCTTTAATCATCTCTTTCTCCAGGGCCAAATCCTCTTCAAGCTCCTGAGCTTTGAAAAGGTACTCATTTTTTTCCTGCTCAAGGGCTTCATTTTTTGTGCGCAGGGTGGCTATATTTTTTTCAAGACCGGGAATGGTCTCGACCTGTTCTTGAAGCGTACGGCATTCTTTTTTCTTCTCTTGCAACTCTTCCCAATACTGCTTGCCCTCTTCTCGAACATCACTCATCTTGTTTCTCATATCTTCAAGCTGTTCGGCGAAACCAAGACGTTCCGTTTGGCGTTCAATCTCTTTCTGCTCTTCTTCTTTTGCAAGCTTGTCCTTGATGAGCATACTTGTGACTCCGGCCCCCACAGCTCCACCAAGAACGGTAAATAAAACCCAGACAAAAAAGTCCATGTTGATATTCCTAATTTGTTTTCTTTACGTTAAACAAGAGCAGCTTCTTTGCTAGGAGCGTTACTCTTGTCGACCGGATCGGGGAAATGAGCGCTGTCAGCCATGAAGCCAACCTGCCCCCAGACCTCAGGGTCAAGGTCTTGGGCAAGTTTCAAGGCCCCCTGGGCACCACTAAAGCCAGTTTCATCTATGCAGCGGACATGAACATCTCCATATTCGACGAGGTGAAGGGCCACAACCTCGTCAATTCCTTGAATCAAAGAGCCTTCGCCAGATATAAAAATATTTTCCAGAACCTCCTGCTGTACCTCAGGGTCAAACCCTTTAATCATGGTGACGAGATGTTCGAGAATATCAGGGACAATGGATTCACAGGCACTTCGTAATTCGTTGGTCAGATCAACCTCAACCGGGATGCCGTCGGCTCGCATGGAGGTGATCACCGGCCCCCCGTACTGATCAACAAAGGAAAATTGATCCTTGATGAGACGAAGCTGGGTTTTGGAGAGTTGTAATTCTGGATAATGTTCAGCGACAAGGGCTTCAAAACGGCTATCTATATAATTACCGGCCTTGGTCAGGATGACCTGATCATCTAGATGGGGAACCGTGCCTTTCATGGCACAGATGTCAACGGTACCGGCGCCAATGTCGACAATAATGGAGTTGGTGAGCCTGTTTAATTTATAGGCAACCATAAAGGGCTTAGGGACTATGAGTGCAACATCAAGAAGGTCTTTGGCAAGCTCGGAGAGTAACTTTTTGTTCTGTTGACAGGCACGGGCCGGCACACCGATAACGCCGCAGACTGGGCCACCACCGGAGGCCGCTGTAGCCTCGGTGATGACATGTTTGAGAAGCTCGTAGGCCGTGTTGTAATTATAATGATTAGCCTCACGGATAAGGCCATCCTCCAGGGGGTTATAGAGGGCAAGGGCCGAATGGTGTTGCAAGGCTTCCTCACCAAAAACCTGGGGTTTGCCGAGAAGATTGAGGCCGATGATGTCCTTTGGGTAGCCTATAACAGAATTTATACGATCCTGGTAGCCGGTATTGGAAAGTACAGCAGTCCGGGCTGTTCCCAGGTCTATACCAAGCAACAGATTATCACATCTGCTCATGAATTTTCCTTAAAGGCTCAAATGCGCCTTCCGTAAGATTCTAAAATAGACAGCCTGGTAAGTATTTCCTGGGCAGGAACAAAGGGGGGATTTTCTTCTTCAACCAGTTCCTCCTCTGTCTATCGTCAACTGAGTCACAGACAATTACAACACTACTATAGTGTGTCTCATCACGCGAAACTATCATTTTTTGTACAATGGCATGAAAAAGCTTGTCAAGTGAATTTAGATAGTTACGCCTTTGCCGCCTTTGACCCAGGG